>CAZJXN010000092.1:9026-21313 GCA_964549655.1 uncultured Saprospiraceae bacterium | reverse complement strand
AATTAAAGCCACAATTATTGGCAGCGCAACCCGGTTATGAATCAGCCATTGGTGGCACGACCGGGGGGTTAGTTATTGGCGATCGCACAGTTGGGTTGGAGGAACAATTTCCTTATGTGTATGATTTGGGCGAAGCTTGGATGGTGCATACCGGACTGCCTTTCGTATTTGCGGCATGGGTAAGTAATCGTCCGCTGGATGAAGATTTTGTGACGGAATTTAATTTGGCTTTGCAAGTTGGTTTGGCAGCTATTCCTGAGTTGATTTATTTATTACCAGTGTCTCAAAAAGGATTTAACCTGCAGGAATATTACACCAAATACATCAGCTATCGGCTGGACGACGCGAAGCGCCGCGCCTTGTCCCTATTCTTGTCGCTCATAAGCCAGAAAGAACAGCCAACAGTTCGGCAAAGTTTGTTAGTCTGATATTTTAAATATTTAATGCGAATATCGGGTTAAAAATGGTTAAAAACTCCTTCAAATGAATGGAATTAACCCCAACGGGGTGGCATATTTATAAAAAAACCGACAAAATTTTTTTGAACCCCAGCGGGGTGACACTATTTACGTATAATGTGTCACCCCGTCGGGGTTCAAAACCCGTTGATTGTCAATTGTCTATAAATATATCACCCCTTCGGGGTTAACCCGATATTCGCATATTTAACTTATTTCTAACCAACTCTGAGTGAATTTGACTGTTTCATAAAGAAAAACTTGACAGGTTTTCGAAAATCTATCGCGTCTTTATAAAAAATATATATCAATCATGGATACAAATAATAATAATCTTACAAACACGAATTCCACAGAACTTGCCACGCTTGGCGGCGGTTGCTTTTGGTGTGTAGAAGCGGTTTATCAAAATATAGAAGGCGTTTTAAAAGTAGAATCAGGTTACTCCGGCGGTACGAAAGAAACAGCGGATTACAAAAAAGTGTCTTCTGGCAGTACCAATCATGTAGAAGTCATACAAGTCACTTTCAACCCAAATGTCATTTCTTACACAGAAATCTTGGAATTATTTTGGTCGGCGCATGACCCGACTACGCCCAATCGCCAAGGGAATGATGTAGGACCGCAATATCGCTCTGCTATTTTTTATCATGGTGACGAGCAAAAGCGCATTGCGGAGCAATCGAAAAAAGAGACGGCAACTCAGGTGTGGAACAAACCAATCGTAACGGAAATAGTGCCATTTGAGGCGTTTTATGTGGCGGAAGATTACCATCAGGATTATTACAATAGTGTTGGAGACCGCAATCCGTATTGCACGTTTGTTATTACACCGAAAGTGCAGAAAATTAAAAAAATGTTTAGCAGCAAGCTGAAGAAAGAGGGAGTAGGAGGATAGGAAGATAGGATTTAAGCATCTATCCTCCCATCTTACTACTTGTCCCGCATCGCGCCATCTTCCTATCTTCCCTTTATAAATCGTAGCGTTTCAAGGTTTCGGGCAGATCGAATCGTTACAAAATAATGCCCTTGCGGTAAAAATCTTATATTTATATTTTGCTATTGCACATTCACCGGCATCTTCTCTTGTCGTAATATTCTACCCATTATATCACTTATTATTAGTTGGCTTTCCACTTTTGACGGCTCATTTAGCATAATTGTAAAAACTTGATTTATTGCCGTCGGATAGACTTGAAAGGATTCACACGAGCGGCGCAATCTAGCTTAAGACAGGTTTTGTTTGCGTGGAAGAGTTTGATGTGTGACATTACAAAATTACCATATATTAGAAGAATGTGGATTGTTCCATATTAAAATAGGCTTTATTCTTGTTTCAAGTTGCTGTGTAAAAATTTGGCTAAAGCCGAGTAGGATTTTGCTTTTAACCCCGCCATAAATGGCGGGGCAACTGGTAAAACGTTGACAATTAGTTGCCCCGCGCTTTAGCGCGGGGATAAAATAGTAGACCACTTCTGGGCTTTAGCCCAATCCTAAAAAGCAACTTGAAATCATAATTGAGCCTTAAAATAATGTAAAGTTTTATAAAAATAAAAAACAGCCCGTAACTTGCCGTACGAGCTGCTAATGATATTATTCATAGACTTAAAATCTTACAAAACGCAAAGTTTGTATGGCATTACCTGTTTTTACGGTTGCAAAATAAATGCCATTCGGCAAGGCAGCCACGTTTATTATTTTCTGATTTGTTTCTGCATCTATCAGGAGTTGCTGTATCACACTTCCTTTTGTATCCACTATTTGTACGGTACTACCTGCGGGCATTGGGCTTTCACTCAACAATGTAAAATCAGTGTTGACCAGTGTAGGTACAATATTAAATCCTTGCTTAGACTTTCCCTCATATTTCACCGCTATAATGTTATGATAGGTCGGTTTTCCATCCGAGTCTACCTGCCGAAGCCGATAATAATTAATACCAGTAAAAGGATTGATGTCTGTAAAACTATAAGTATGTCGCTCCAAACTGGTACCCGCCCCTTTACGCTGCCCAATTTCTACAAAATGGACGCCGTCTTTGCTGGCTTCTACTGCCATGTAAGCGTTGTTGGTCTCGGTAGCGGTTTCCCATTTTAGTTGGATGGCATTGTTTTGTTGGTTGCCGGTAAAGGAGAGGAGTTCGATGGGAAGTGGTGCGCCATTATACTCTAAGACAAGATATCCATTTGCATCAAAAGTAATATCCCAATCACTGAGATTGCCAGGTAAATTAGTAGTAGAAAAAGAGCCGGCTATCGGACTGCCGATAATAAGGTCAAACCTATCCATATCCGTAACCGTGCTAGCATTGTTGATAGTTAAATTTAGCGTTCCATCTAAAACAATCGTTCCTGAAATAGCTAACGCGTCGCTGCCACCTGCTCTGATATCTAGATTAAGAACGGAGGTATTTGTAGAATAATAATTTCCGCCAATCGTAAAAGTTTTGATTGTGCTATTCGCTAAAGATAAAATACCATTGTTATAAAAATTGCCAGCACCCACCATAGCACCATTACCATTCACTTGAACGGTGGCACCCGGTTGATTCGTGAGGGTTCCAACATTAGAAATGTTTCCATTATTAAATGTTATCGTAGTAGTATTTGTTAGTGTAGCTCCACTACTATTTGATAAGGTCCCACCATAAGGTTCAAAGCACCATTATTGGTTAGCGTTTGATTGTTGATAAAGGTTGCATTTTGTACGATGGTGCCACTATTAGTAATAGTTCCTCCATTTGTAACTGTTCCATTATTTCTCAAGGTCCTACCTGCATTTACAATTAAACTTGCCATCGGACTTACGGTAAGTGAAGCACCACTACTAATCGTTCGAGAGACATTTAGGGTACAAGTACCGCTGATGGTAACACTACTACCGTTCACTATGGGTTGAGGAGGTATATTATTTGCAGTACAGCCCACACCTATGCAAGCCCATCGAGCGGAAGTATTCCAATTTCCTGTGCCAGTAAACGTGTAACTCTGTGCCACCAACGCCAATTGCACGAGCATACACCCGCAAAATGCGGTGTAACGTAATAGTTTTTTCATAGTATGTTTAATTATTAAATTTATAAGCCTTTGACAAACAAAGCAGAAGATAGCTTCTGCGTATTTTTCAATAAAAGTAATGATACAGGCTGCAAAGGGTACAGAGGGAAATTAAACTACGCTAATGTGTGATTGAAGTTGGTGGACTGTGTAATACGTAAGTAGGTGTTCCGATATTTATCTACTAAACAATAAAATTACAAAAAAGTCGCAAGACTTCAAAATATTTTATAAAAAAAGATAAAAACAGCAAAAAAATAGACGTGACAGGTTTCGAAAACCTGTCACGTCTTAAAAAAAACTATCACGTCTTAAAATTACATCTTTACAAAACGAGCGGTTTGTAACACTCTGCTGGTCTGCAACGTGATGAAATATTGTCCTTGTGGCAATTCCTGAAGTGGCAAGGTGCGCTGCTGCATACCGCGCTCAAACGTGCCACGCCACACCAATTGACCCGCCGCATTATGAATGTAAAGTTGCCCGTCTGTTTCCGTTTCTTTACTCAAAGCGATATTCAATTCCTCCCGAACGATGGTGGGAAATACCTTGATGTCATCGCTCTTCGCATCCGTAAATAAGACCGTAATGATTTTATGATATTCGTCTTTATTATCTTTATCTACCTGCCGAAGGCGATAATAATTAGCACCCGGTAACGGCTCGGCATCTATGAAATTATACGTTTGTAGCTCCAGCGAATTCCCATCGCCACGCGCCTTTTCCGCGCCGATTTTTTCAAATTGGATGCCATCGCGGCTGCGCTCTACTTCCATCAGGGCATTATTGGTCTCGGTAGCCGTTTTCCATTGTAGCTGAACGGTGTTGCCTACGCGCTTGCCAATGAAGGAAAGGAGTTCAATAGGGAGAGCGCCATTCGCTTGTAGCCCATTAACTGCTAAGATAGTTGCGAAATCTGCAATACCACTGTAAGTAATACTTCCGTTAGTTATCTGGGAGTTATTCTGAGGAGTAAGACCTCCGCCGGTATTAATAGTAAGAGGAGTATTTGTTAAATTAAGAATTGCATTATTGTTTATATCTAAAGTACCACCATTATTTATAGTAATAAATCCATTCGAAACTGTAATAGTTGTATTGTCTGGAATTGTTACTGTAACTCCAGTTAGTATGACGTAACTTGTACAAGAGCCTGGATATCCAGGAAATGCCGTAGCCCAGTTATTGCTTACTGTAGCAGTGCAAACTTGACCACTAAGTTGAGCAGCACTAAAAATGAAGAATATTGCAAATAATACATTGATGAAGTCAAATCTTTTCATAAAGCAAGCCTTTTTAAAGTAGTTTGTGTGCTACGATTAATAAATCAGTTAATATAATTTTGTATATAAAAGTTTGTGTAATCTATTAAAGTCTTATTGGTAAAGGGTTCTGTCTAAATACAGGCGGAAAGATCGTTGGTGTTGTGTAAATATGTAGGTTTGGAAGCGTAAAAATACGGTACAAACGTACAACCTTTTGGCGAAGAAACCAATAAATTATAAAATAATTTGATAATTCGTCAAAATGTTTTGGCGTATAGAATACGGGCGGTTTCCAAGCCCAGCGTTTGAAATCGGAAAATACCAGTAATTTTTAACTTTTGTTTGTACTAAAACTGATTTAAGATTGTTATTTTGGAATTTCTTATAGAATTGAGTTCATTATTCACCGTTCATAAACCTTCTGCAAACTTGTTCGCCTTTAGCGTATGCGCTGATATACAGATATTTATCTGCGAAATCTGCGAAATTCCGTTTTGCGGAACAAGTCCTGCGGGAGACAAAAACGCTGCCATGCTACAAGAAACACTACTCACTTCCCCCGATTTAATCCAATTAGAAGACCGCTACGGCGCACACAATTATCATCCCTTGCCAGTGGTGCTCAACAAAGGTCGCGGCGTACACGTGTGGGACGTAGAAGGCAAGAGATATTATGATTTTCTCTCCGCGTATTCGGCTGTTAATCAAGGACATTGCCACCCAAGAATCATTCAAGCACTGGTAGAGCAAGCCGGAAAATTGACGCTCACCTCGCGGGCATTTTACAATGACGTGCTGGGACGCTACGAGCAATATCTCACCGAATATTTTGGCTATGACCGCGTGCTACCTATGAATACCGGCGTGGAAGGCGGCGAAACGGCGATCAAACTCACGCGCAAATGGGGCTATTTGAATAAAGGAATTCCAACGAATCAGGCGAAGATCGTTTTTGTAACGGATAACTTCTGGGGACGCACGATGGGCGCGATTTCCTCTTCTACCGACCCGAAAAGTACCAAAGATTTTGGTCCCTATATGCCGGGTTATCTCGTCATTCCATATAATGATTTGGCAGCGTTGGACGAGGCATTGCAAGACCCGACGGTGGCAGGTTTTATGGTGGAACCCATTCAGGGCGAGGCGGGTGTAGTGGTGCCAGCCGACGATTATTTACCAAAAGCGTATCAACTTTGTAAAAAATATAATGTTTTGTTCATAGCTGATGAAATTCAGACGGGTATCGCGCGCACGGGCAAGCTCTTGTGCTGTGATTATCATGGATTTAAACCTGATATTTTAATTCTCGGTAAAGCATTATCGGGTGGCGTGTATCCGGTGTCGGCAGTGCTGGCGAGTGATGAAGTGATGTTGAATATCAAGCCCGGCGAGCATGGTTCCACGTATGGCGGCAATCCGCTGGGTTGTGCCGTAGCAATGGAGGCGATGGAAGTGGTACGCGATGAAAACCTGTCGGAAAATGCGTTCTATCTCGGCAATATTTTTCGGGGACGGATGCAACAAAACTTGGTAGACAAAACGGAACTCGTGACGCAGGTACGCGGAAAAGGATTGTTGAATGCAGTGCTTATCAATGACAGCGAGGACGGCGACACGGCTTGGAATATCTGTCTGAAATTGGCAGAAAATGGTTTGTTGGCAAAACCTACCCATGGCAATATCATTCGCTTCGCCCCGCCGCTGGTGATGACGGAAGACCAACTACACGAGTGTTGCGATATTATTGAAAAAACGATTTTGAAGTTTGAGGGTTAAGAATAAGGTTGAGGTTAAGAATAAGTTTGAGGGTTAAGAATAAGGTTGAGGTTAAGAATAAGGTTGAGGTTAAGAATAAGGTTGAGAATGTTCAGCGTGTCCGGCATCTAAAAATCTCCCCGACAGTGGTCGGGGTGGCATCTCCTAATCTGGCATCTAAGAAAAATGAATTTCATTATATATGATTTGGAGGCGACCTGTTGGATGGGAAAACCGCCTTCCCTGATTCAGGAAATTATCGAAATTGGGGCGGTTCGGCTCAACGGCTACGGCGAAGTGGAGGGCACGTTCAATAGTTTTGTGCGCCCAAAAATAAATCCGCGTCTGTCGGGTTTTTGTACCGAGTTGACCACCATTCGGCAGGAAGATGTGGATCGGGCACGCCGTTTTCCGGCAGTGGTAGAAGATTTTCAGGATTGGGCAGAGGTGTATGATGAAGATTACTTGCTGTGCGCTTGGGGCGAGTTTGATAAAAAAATGCTCATTGACGATTGTAAATTGCATAAACTTGACTACGATTGGTTAGATCCTTCTATCAATCTCAAAAATCAATACCGAGAAATCAAAGGCTTGAAAGAACCTAAAGGCTTGAAATCTGCGCTGACTGCCGAGGGTTTTGAATTCATCGGTACGCACCATCGCGGTATTGACGATGCGCAGAATACGGCGCGTATTTTTACGAAGTATCTGGATGAGTGGCGATACTAAGTACTAACCAAACTTGTTTGGTCTTTACACTGGGCGAACCAAACAAGTTTGGTTATTACCTATTCCGCAAAACCGCTACGATAATCCCCGTCGCTACGGCTGCATTTAAGGATTCGGCACCTCCATTTTTTGAAGCCGGTATCGCAATTCGATGCGTGAGCAACGTTTCTACTTCTGTAGCAATTCCTTTACTTTCATTGCCAATCACTAAAATACCTTGTTTAGAAAGGGGCACTTCAAAAATATTGTCTCCATTCAATACCGCTCCAAAAATGGGTAAATCAGGGAATTGATTTTTCAAATCCGATAAATTAGATTCCAAACAATGGACGCGCAGAAAAGCGCCCATGGATGCCTGTACCACTTTTGGACTATAAATATCCACGCAATTCGGGGCGCAAAAAACGTGTCGGATACCAAACCAATCAGCGATGCGAAGAATGGTACCCATGTTGCCTGGGTCTTGAATGCCGTCAAGATAGAGCGAAAGATCGTATTGAATAAGCTGCGCGTCGAGTGTTGGTGCGGGTTGTTGTACAATGGCGAGGACTTGATTGGGCGTTGTCAAACCCGATATTTTTTTCAACTCCTCCGGTGAAATTTCTTGTACATTCGCGGCAAGCGGGGCAAGTAAGCGAGTATTAGTAGCGATCCATGATGGAATGGCGTAAATTTTTTCGATCGCATCCGCATTTTGCGCGACGATTTCCAACACAATTTTATCCCCCTCGGCTACAAAATTATTATATTTTTGTCTGAACTTCCCAAGCTGGAGGGACTTCATATATTGCAGCGTTTGTTTGGAAAGCGTCATTTTTGGTGTTTAATAAATGTGGCGCATTTGGAAATGTACCACATTGCTAATTTATAAAAATGCGGCATTTATTACACAAATATTATTTTATAATAGGCTGGGTATTGCTCTTCAGCCTGTCTGCCTGTAATACCTCCAAATATCTGAAAGAAGATGAATTTTTATTGAAAAAAAATAGCGTCAAATTAATCACTGAATCGCCTATCAAAAATAAATCTACGCTCGCTTACGAATTGACCCGATTTTATCAACAAAAACCCAATACCAATTTTCTCTTCCTTTTCCCCCGCGAGTGGTTTTATTACGCCACGCAGGATTCTTCCGACAACACTAAATTTGACCGCTGGCAACGGCGCGTTATTTCAGAAGTACCCACTATTTACAGTTCCGTTTTGGCGGATAGCACGGCTCGCTCTATGGAATATTATTTGCAATATAATGGTTATTACAATGCCCGAGTCGTACCGGATGACCGCATTCGAGGTAAAAAAGCGTCCGTCACCTACGTGGCTTATCCGCGCCGCCAATATACGGTGGATAGTGTGTTTTTGAGCAGTGACGACCCTTCTATTGACAGTATTTTACAAGCGACGCAAGCACAAAGCGGATTCAAACGAGGCGTGCCACTCACGCGTACGCTATACGAACAAGAGCGCGAGCGCATCACACGCTACTTGCGCAACAACGGCTATGCCTATTTTTATCCAAATTATGTCGCGCCGCTCGAAGTAGATACGACGTTGAAATCCAATCAAGCAAATGTCTACTTTGAGGTACTCACGCCGCCAGCAGACAGCAGTCATCAAGTTTATCGTGTTGGGAACATTACGGTTTACCCACAATATGACCCGACACAGGACGAAGGAGAATTGCAAGATTCAATCGTGGAAGATTTCATATTCAAAATAACAGCGGATACGTTTTTGGTCAAGCCACAAGTCCTCATAGATGCTATTTATTTGAAAAAAGGGGATTTATATAGTCAGGAAAATTATGATAAAACCGTGCGGCAACTCACGGCGCTGGGCGTGTACAAATATGTTCGCATTCAGGAGAAAGCAGACAGCGTCAACGAAAATGATTTGAATTTCAGCATTGAACTGCCACGCAATCCAAAAATAGAAATTGGGGTAGATTTTGAAGTCAACTATACCAATCGCAGCACGGCTTCCGGCACCGGCAATCTCATTGGGCTTACCGGGCGACCGACGGTGCGCAATCGCAATCTTTTCAAAGGAGCCGAGTTGTTGGTTGCCAATCTTTCTGCGGGTGTAGAGGTGAATCCACGCTTGTTTGATACGGTCGCTTTTTGGAATACGATAGATTTTCGGGCGCAAGCCGATTTGTATCTGCCTCGATTTATTGATTATTTTAAGTTGTGGCGCGGTTTGAACGGTGCGCGCATCGGCAAAAAAACGGGATTAGTAACGGATGCTTTTTATCAATCTTTGTCGGAAACCGCTACCACGCGAATTTCAGCGAGTTATAATTACCTGCTATTGCTCGGTTTTTATAGTTACGATTTATTGAATGCGTCTTTTGGATATGATTTGCAACAATCGGCTACGACGCGTTACATCGTGAATCACATCGGAATTGACTATTTGAACCCTCAGAATGAACCTGCGTTTGATAATATTTTAAGTTTAAATCCTTTTTTGCAACGAAGTTTCGGCAAGCAATTATTTGTGAGTCTGTTATTTCGAGATTTGAGTTTTGCGCATACCAGCCGTCCGAATCGAGCGGGCGTGTCCAATTATTTTGGGTTGAATGTAGAATTATCCGGCACCGAAGTATGGGCAGGTAATGCCATTTATAATGCTTTTGCTATTGATTCGGATACCCTGCAATTAGGCAATATTGATTTTTCACAATATGCAAAAGTAGAAACGGACTTGCGTCTTTACAAAACATTTACACCCAAAAACAGCTTTGCAGCAAGAATTAATTTTGGCATTGCCCGACCGTTTGGCTACACCACCGATGTGCCTTATGTCAAGCAGTTTTACGTGGGCGGTCCAAACAGTATACGCGGCTGGGTCGTGCGAGAGTTAGGTCCCGGCGGCTACATTGATTCGCTCACGGTGGGTAGAAACGAACGAAGCCGCAATCGCCTTTTATTTTATCAAACTGGGGACTTGAAATTAGAATTTAACGCCGAATATCGTTTTCCCATTTTTTCCAGATTAAACGGTGCAATATTTTTGGATGGTGGCAATATTTGGAGCATCCAGCAAGATACCTCGCGGTTGGGTTCCCAGTTTCGATTGACAGCGCGTCGCTTCGAGAATACGGAAGTAAAGTATCCCGTGAATGACCCATTTTACAAACAAATCGCACTGAGTACTGGCTTTGGTATTCGGCTGGATTTGACCTATTTCATATTTCGGCTGGACGGTGGTGTGAAATTGCGCAGCCCTTATCCACTTGACACACAAGGAGATACGGTGCAAGCCAGCGATTATTGGTACGGCTTTAGAAAATGGGGCATTCGGGATGTCAATTTTAATTTGGGTTTGGGGTATCCGTTTTAAGTACCCTTACAGCGTATTTTCACCACATAGGCACATAGCGCCATGTGTTCTATATGCCTATGTGGTGAAAAATGTAAGGAGGGCAAACTGCTTTCTGCCTACTGCCTACTATTTTAGTTATTCTTCACCCTGTTTTTCTCATCTTCCGTAGCGGTGCGGCGCTGGCGTTCGGGCTTCATTTCAGCGTTACCAAATTTGTAGGTAAAACTCAAATTCACGCGGCGCGATTCCCAGTTACCGGCGATGCGGGCGTTGACATTGTCTTGTTGCACTTTCACGCGAAAGCTATTGGTAAAGAAAATATCCGACATATTCAATTTCAAATTGCCTTTGCCATTCCACAACGATTGAAATAACCCAGCATCCACTGCATACTGTGCCTCCGGCTCAAAAATGCCATACACACTCGGCGAATTATACCAACCGGATAGCTCCGCTCTCAAGCTTTTGGATAAGGTGAAACTGTGAGACATATAAGCATTATACGACAACTGTTGCTTGTCCACCTCGCCGCTGGCAATCTTGGATTGAAAATGATTGATGTAACCGGAGGCGTTCACGCGAGCCGTCCACCATTCCGTGAATTTGACAGGCGTGGATACATTCAAACTCCAGTTGTCAAATTGTGCAAAATTGGCACGCGTTTGGTACGTCGTGCGGTCTTGATCGTTTTGTTCGAGCAGGTCGGTCATCGCGTCATCGGTTTTGCTGTAACTTGCCGTGACCACGAAGGATTGTTTGAAACTATAATTCATAGAAAAAGCATTGGTAAACTGCGGACGCAAAAATGGATTGCCTCTGCCGAACGTGTACTGGTCTAAGAAAAATGTAAATGGATTCAAATCTTGATACGATGGACGGTCCACACGGCGGCTGTACGAATAGCTAAATCCATGATTTTCGCCCATCTGGTGTGACACACTAATACTTGGAAACAAGCTCAAATAATCGCGCTTCACCTGCTTATCCAACGTGACAGACATCCCATCCGAAACCGTCTGCTCGGCACGCAAACCCGCTTGCACGCTGAAACCTTTAAATTGCTTGTTTGCATTTACATAAGCGGCGTAAATATTTTCTTGGTACAAAAACTGATTCGTCAGGTTAGAATCCACCACAAAATCGTTGCCGCGATTGCGTCGCCATTCTACGGCGTTGTCCGTTTCTACGATGCTCGTTTTCAGACCTGCTTCCAAGTTAATTCCACCCTTCAGAGGTTGCGTCAAATCTACTTTAGCCGCTTTAATCGTCACACCGGAAAAAGAGTTACTGCGCAACAAATTAGGCGTAGCGACTTCCGTATTTTCGTTATTGAAAAAAAAGTTATTGCTGTTTTGATTCGCCGGATTGTCAAAAGTAGAATAATCGGCATCGAAGGTCAGTTCTGCGCCTTTATCATTGAAAGTGTGGCGGAGGTTGACATTGTACGTGCGGTTGTCCCACTTTTCCAGCGTACTCGTACTGGCGCGCACTTGCGAAAAAGGCTCATTATTAGCGCCGGTTATCTGCGTAAGAATTGTGCTTCTTTCTCTTCAAGAGCCAATACCGCCGGTCATCAACGCACCAAGGGTCGTCTTTTTGGTGAGATAAAAATCTACGCCCGCTTTAAAATTATTCGACCTTGATAGCATTTTCCGTCGGTTGTCTTGGTCAAAAATAGACTGCGCGCCTTCAAA
>CAZJXN010000092.1:0-8926 GCA_964549655.1 uncultured Saprospiraceae bacterium | reverse complement strand
GCCTTGCTTCCCTTTCAAACTCAATGCCCGACTATTTTGGTCGAATGTCACGCCCGGCGCTTTTTGCAGCACTTCGAGCGCGGTATTTCCGGCAGCGATGGCACTATTTTCCACATTCATCACTATTTTATCGTCTTGCATTTCGATGAGTGGTTTTTGAGCCGTCACGGTCACTTCTTTCAAAGCTACGCCGTCTTCTAATTGCAAAACAGGAATTTTCACTTGCGCTGCTGCCACTTCAAATGGTCCATAAAAAATCGGATTATAACCTACCATTGTAGCGGAAACGAGGTACGAGCCTTTTTCCACTTTTTCAAAAATATATGCGCCAGTAGAATCGCTAATCGTGCCTTTCAAAAGGCTGGAATCTTTTGGATTCAACAGCAAAACGTTACTAAAATCAAGCGGCTGTCCGGCTTTGTCCGTTACTTGACCAACGATGGTGGCTTTCTCGGCGGTCTGTGCCATAAGGGCATTGCATAACAACAAAAAGGCAAAACACAGGAGTGTCAGGAGATAATTTTTCATGTCGGATGATTAAAATTTTGTTAACGTGATTTCGGTCAAAAGACGAGATGAAAAAGCCAAGGGTTACAGCCAAAAATAATTTTACCGACGAAAGTGCTATTTTTGAAGTCGAACGTTTACAATAGAAAGACGAAATTTGTGAACCTTTTTCGATGGAAAGTCATTTTTTATTGTTTTACGTAGGATAGCCATTTGTAAAAGGTGCAAACACAGCGCAGATTGTTATTTTTGCGGTAATTTTGAATCATGGAGACTTTAGATTATAGACTTTAGACCATAGACTTTAGATTAAAACCAGAGAATTACAACATTATTGGTACGCTGTTTTAAAGTCTATAGTCTAACATCTACTATCTACTATCTTTTTTAAATATACAGAATGCTACTTTGGATTATTTTTTTAGTCATTGTATTTGGATTGTTGGCGCTCGATTTGGGCGTTTTTCATAAAAATAACCACTCGATTTCTACGAAAGAAGCAGCGGGCTGGACGATTTTGTGGGTAAGTTTGGCATTTCTGTTTAGTATCATCGTGTATTTTGCGTACGAACGAGCTTGGGTCGCCAATCCTGAGGCACTTACCGGCAGAGAGGCAGTGCTGCAATACATCACGGGCTATCTCATTGAGCAGTCGCTCAGTATGGATAACATTTTTGTGATAGCTGTTATTTTTGGGTATTTTAAAATTCCAAAGGAATATCAGCATCGCGTGTTGTTTTGGGGTATTTTGGGCGCGTTGGTTTTTCGCGGTTTGATGATTGGTGTAGGTACTATATTGATTCAGCGTTTTGAGTGGATTATCTATGTTTTCGGTGCGTTTTTATTGTATACCTCTTATCGAATGTTGCTTTCAAAAGACGAAGAAGTACATCCCGAAAATAATCCCGTCATCAAAGTGGTGCGCCGGTTTTTTCCCGTCACGCCTGATTTTCACGAAAATCGTTTTTTTGTGAAATTGAATAATATCACCTATGTCACGCCGCTTTTCATCGCTTTGATGGTAGTAGAGACAACTGATATTTTATTTGCAGTAGATAGTATTCCGGCTATTTTCGCTATCACCCGCGACCCGTTTTTGGTCTTTACTTCTAATATTTTTGCGATCATGGGCTTGCGTTCGCTCTATTTTGTGCTGGCAGCGGTACTCGATATGTTCAAGTACGTGAAATATAGTCTGGTGTTCATTCTGGCATTTGTCGGCGTGAAGATGCTGATTACCTACTTTGATATACATATTTCTTCTAGTATCTCTTTAGTCGTTATTTTGGGTTCGCTGGCGGCAGGTATTTTGTTCTCTTGGTCGAGTTATCAGGAAAATAAACTTGCCGGGCAAAGTGAAAGAGAAGTAGAAGCTGCGAGTGACTCGCTGGTAGAGAAATAGTGGAAGTTGAAAGTGGGAAATCAGAAGTCGGAAACCACTTGAAATCAATAAGAGCGTGGTCAAACAATTTACAAGGTTACGCTTTTTAATATAAAGATTATCCATTTTCTGATACCGCTTATGAAACGATTCCTCTCCATATTTGCTCGGGTGTTGGCGCTCATGGGGCTACTCGTGGCACGGCTGTACTATCATCGATGGCTGCAGAATTGGGGTATTAACCAAGAGCCAGTGGAGTTGCTGGTGAGTTTTGGCATCTTTGCCTTAGCTGCTAATCTTGCTGTTGTCTTACTTTCGTGGTGGTATCGCAAAAGCAAAGGCATTTCCCGAGGGCAGAAAGACAATGTAATTATTGGATTGCAAAATGTATTTTATTTACTATTTGCATTTGGTATTATTGTGCTGGTTTTTGGATTTTTGGGGGTTCAGCCGGAAGAGTTATTTACTTCATTGAGTATTGTAGCTGCCGCTATTGCCATTGTTTCCAAAGAATTTATTTCTGAAATCATCAGCGGGATGATTATAAGTTTTTCTAAACAAATTTCTATTGGCGATTATATTAAAATTGGTACAAATAAAGGGAAGATTATTGATTTGAATCTGACGAAAATTATTTTTCTAAATGACGACGATGATATTATTTACATTCCAAATACAACGCTTTTTAACAGTGAAATTATCAATTACACCCGCAAGCAAATCAAGCGCGTCAATATTGAGTTTGAAGTGGATTTAAAAGCGATTAAAAATATAGAAGCATTGGAAGCGGATTTGATAGAAACGGTCAAAGATTATCACCAACATATCCAGCCCGGCAGCTTCGCCCTCAAAATTGGCGACATTAAGAAAGACAGCATCACGCTGAAATTCCAATATATTTTAAATCAAATCAACCGCGAATTGGAGCAAGACATCCGCCGTAAAACCGTGCGCCGCATCGTGAATTATGTGAAGAAAAATTTGAACGCTGCTGCTACGGCTACTGCTGCTCCTGCCAAAGTAATTGCTTGATTTACAATTGCTTTGCTGGAATTTCAAAAATTGCTTCCGCCGATAATTCAAACTCAGGAATAACCGCCGCCGCCGAGCAAAGCATTTCACCAAAACAGATTTTCATCTCATTCCCTTGATACACATGCACTTCCTCCAGTTTCGGAAAAATATGCCAAACCACCTTCACCTTTGCTTCTCGATAGTTGCGCATTTTTTGGTGCACTAAATACATTTGATCGGTAGAGGAAATAATTTCAATTATAAATGCCGGAATTTCCTCCTCGTCGTGTGCCATGTTAATGCGTTGCGCTTCTGTAAAGTAAACCAAATCGGGGCGGCTATGCACCGTTGGTAAAAAAAGTACATCAATTTCCGGCTCCAGATACCCACCAACTTTTCCGCTATTTAAAAGACTCATAAAAAAATTTCGCAAATTGGCTAAGATATTAAACTGCTTCTCATACATAGCTCGTTTCGTTTTTTCTACCAGCCCATCTACCCATTCGTATTTCCATTCATCTTCCCGCGTCAAATACTTGGCTGCAAAGGCTTCCCACGAAATCTTTCTTAGATTCTTAGCTTCTTTTCTTAAAGGCGGTGGCGATTGTTGCGCGGCGATAGCGGTCATAGCAGTACGATTTATTACAAATATAAAAATTTTCTCAAAAATATTCGGATTCACGTGTCTGTTTTGATTTTTGAATAGTTTGCAAAAAGAATTAACTATCACTTAACCGTTTTCTCTTTTCAATACACAAAAAAAGTTTCATCTTCGACCTTACAAAATCTTACACGTACAAAAATATCCTAACATCCCAATATCTAAATAAACTTAATGATTACCAAAACCATCACTATCACGTCTACTACTTTACAATACGAAGGCGACTCTATCGGCAAAGATTTTACATTCGTTTTGTTGATCAATGGGCAAAATTATTTGTACCGCGCTTTCAATCAGAAGATTACACATGGTAAAACGATTTCTGTCATTGGACAAAGTCTGGGTTTACACTTATCATTTGACGAAATGGAGCGCCGTATTCAGATTCCAATAGCGATGATGATAGCTGAATTGGATGCGGTGCAAGTGGAAGCCAAATCGCAATTTCTGGGCGCAGCCAACACCGATTTTGGGTTGAATGCCAACATTCTTTCCTTTGAGTTTACAGAAGGACTCGACTATCCACATACTTTTTCGTTTGAATTTTCGGTGTTAGTACAAGGTGATTTTTGGAATCCGAAAGGTCGGGAACATAGAAAAACGGCGCATTTGAAATTATTGATGGAGATAGTAGCCAATTGGGATAGGACGCAAATGGAACTTGGAGAACGCATTTTACTGGAATATCAATCCGGTCGTCGCAGTTTCAATGGCGATTCTTTACAGGAAATTAGGTTGATTGGTGCGATCATGCCTGGTACGGATTTTGGCGAAGCGAATCTTTTGTGGGCAAAATTGGAAGGCGCAGATTTGTATGGTTCTGATTTTAAACTTGCTATTTTACGCGGCGCCAATCTCCGCAATACCAAATTAGAAAATGCCAATCTTTCAGAAACGAATCTTGTAGAAGCGATTTTGGACGAATCCAACCTGCGCAACGCCGACCTTTCCTACGCCATTATTAATACCAGTTTTGTGGGTTGCGAAGCCGTCAACGCTAATTTTACCGGTGCGCAAATTACAGATTCTAACTTTCAAAGTGCGGATTTAGGAAGTGCGTCGTTCCGAGAAGCGAAGTTGGATTATGTGGATTTTAGAAATGCAAACCTCCGAGTAGCGGACTTCACGGGTGCTCAAATAGGCAAAATTAATTATGAAGGCGCAAACATAGAGGGTGCGATTGGTTTAGAAAATATTCCCAGTACAAACTTTGACCCGACTGACCCATTTGAAGGCAAAAGTGAAGAATACCGGCGCGGCTATACTGAGGGCTACGACCGAGGCTACGGCTACGCCATTGGACAAGAAAAATATGATGAATACGCTTGGGAAGTTTCGCTCACCGACAATTTTCCGGGCTACACCACCGATTTTGCCGCAGGTTATAAAGTAGGTTTTATGCAAACGTATAATGAATCGTGGGCAGATAAGTAGGTGATAGGGTGAAAGGTTGATGGGGTGATGGGTTCATAGGGTGATTTCGTTTTGTGTTCACCCTATCACCCTCTTACCCCATCAACTGCCGTTTATAATTTCGGCTATACCGAATCGTTTCACTCGTCGTCAATTCTACGAAGCCATCGCCGCCGGGTAAGTGATGAATGGATTGAATAAAAGTGCGATTGATAATAGCAGCGCGATGGATGCGAATGAATAATAAAGGGTCGAGTTCCTGCTCCAACGCACGTAAGGTACGAGACAGCACATATTTTTTCTGAACGGTCTGTATTTCAACACAATTGTTATCTGATTGTAACCAAATCACTTCTTGCAAGCGAATGATTTCCGTTTCGTTGTTGTTTTTAATAGTGAGCGTCGTGACGGCAGCCGCTTCTCCCGCTGGTTTTTCTATATCCGCTTTAGAATTAGCATTAGCTTTTACAATAAAATAATGGAAAGCAGCTGACCCGATGTCGAGAAGCCGATTGGTAAATGGTTGCCGATACGTCTGAAGATACCCGTTCATGCTGCAAATTACGCATAAAAAATGCTTTTTAAGTGTTAAGAGACAATATCTTAACAACCCATTAATATTTTCTAACGGTTTGATATAGAGTAGCATTGCTTTTTCTCAACGAATCATCCTTTGAAGTCTGCTTGCAAATAGTTGTTCCGTTTTTACAATATTTTCAAGATTGGCAAAATCGGTCTTCAAAGAGGCTTTCACCTCTGCTGGAAAATCTTGGTCTTTGAGCGTTGCTTGTGTAGTTTTCATCCAATTTTTTATATCGGTTACTACTTTGGAAGAGCGCGGTACGACTGCATTGACGTATGATTTTTTTTGAGTAGGTGGCAAACTATCGCCCAATGCAACGAGGCAATAAAAGAGTAAGCCCGCACTTTTTCCGCCGGAATCTACGTACGTTTTGGTATAACTTGCTATTTTTTCTTTCTCATTGAATTGGGTCAAAAGCCCATGATTTCTCAAAATCAATATAGATGCCGCTTGCTGATACACCCTTTTTTTGGAGTCGGTCATTGTATCAAAGGGTGCGGTTTGATAAATCGAATCTATATATTTCCAATCGGGCTGTTCAGGATAGTCATCCAGATTCGGCGAGAGGTCATGCGCCGCTAAAAAAGTTCTATTGTTGGTAATATCCGATTCGGCGCTGCCTAAGTCAACCGGGCAGTATACTTTTTGCAAATCCTCAACCAATATCACTTTTGGAATTGGCTCGTTGGATGCCGTTTGATTATTCGTGCAATTCCAAGCAAAAAGCACACCTATAAAAAATAAAATAAGCGTAATTCTTTTCATTTTCAATACATTTCAATAGCGTTTATTGATACAATCCCTTTTTTCGATACTTCTTGGCATCTTTTTAAGTTTCTTATTTTAAGTTTCTCATTTGACTTGTCTAAAATCTATTGTCTAAAGTCTGGCGTCTCCCAATCCGGCATTCGGCATCTAAAAATCTGGCATCTTATTATAAGAAAAAGGCAGAGAAACGAGATTCTCTGCCTTCTACTACTATTCAATTGTCCATGTATCGTATTACTTTGTAAATTTCAAAGTGTCGTAAATATTATTAGCTACGCAAGAGCCTTGCTCGAAGCCTTTTGCGCAAGCGCGGCGCATGTGTACGCCCCCGAAGATACGAGAGTGGAACGCCTCAATACCTGCCTCGCGGAAAGAGTTAAACTGACGTACGCCGAAACCTTTATCAGCGTGTTGTGCGTCCGAAAACTTCACATTGTCACCAAAAAGGCGCGTAAGCATCGTAGAGGAAGAACCACCGTTTACAGAAGTACCCGAGGTGTAATCTGGATAAGGTGGAGTCGGTACAGGCGAAGTCCAGTTCTTTGCTGCTGGAATATCTCTGCTGATTACATCCCGAACGTACGTTACTGGGCGCTGCAAATAATACTTATATTTCAGGTACCAAGATGCGATAAAACCATCGCGCGTACTGATCGTCAACAAAGTGAACATACGCAGCGTAGTCGTTATATCTAAGTTTAATTGGTTGACCAATTGGGTAGAAATATTCAACCAAGAACCAGCAGGTGAGCCAGATACATTGGGGTTATTCGCCCAGTAGTTACCAATAGCCACTTTCGCAGGATCCAAAGAGGCATCATATACTTCTTTCACCTCTTTGTAATAAGCACTGTTAGGGTCTTCGCTATACGCTAATGGTGCTTCTGGTTCGCAAAGGGAGTGGCTGTTGATTACAAACGTACGCTGCGTCCACCAGAAAGGCATCATCGGCTTGTGTACAACGCCATGACCATAGTCGCCGCTCCAGTAGTATTCCTTGCCAACACGGGAAGGTTCAGTGTAAGGAATCGCTTCCAATCCATAGCGGTTGTCTCCTTTTGACCAGTCAAGGATAGCTTTAGCGAGCTGATCGCCAAATTCCATAGAGTTGCTTTGTACTTCAGCGCTTACACTATTTTCGCGTGTCAGCACTTGCTCTTGGTAGTCTTCTAAAGCGGCAATTTTGTTGCGGCTTTCCTGCGTCATCGTGCTGGGCATTGTACCTAAAAGTACCTTCGGTGCTACGTGGCACAATACTAATCCCCAGTCATATTGCTTTTCCGGGCTGGGTTTAGGTAGGTTGGACAAGCCTTTTAATTGTCCTTCCAAAGAACGACCATTTGGAATGCCGTGTACCATAGATTCGTGCATCGCAATAGCGGTGTAGGCGTAGGCACGAGAGCCATCCAATGCCAACCAACCTTCGCGTTTTACGATGTTGTAAGCTTCTTGCATCCAATTTTGTGGTAAACTTGCGCTGAATTCTGCGGTAGGTTTGGAGAGTTCTAATTTGTTGGAACTGTCTCCGTCGTTGTCGTCGTTTTTGCAGCTGGTTACTACCAGGAGTAGGGTGAAAGCCAAATAGAGGCTCAGGCGGTTCACTAAACCGTGCTTCATTTTCATTTTAAATAAGATTTTAATTTGTTAGTAAATTTAGCTATTAACCAAAATGTTACTGCAAATTAGAAGCATGGCATTCAAAAAAGCAAGTTTTTTATTGAAAAATATTTTAATATTTATATATGTGTTAGTGAAACTTTTGTGCGCTTTAATCGTAGCGGCGACACTTTTAGCCGTAAAACATTGAAAAACAACAGATTATAAAAAAAAGAGTGGTTTGTTAGAGCGACGTAGATACCACATCTCGCGCTGATTCGATCTTCGGCTCCCAATATTTACTATTCAAAATATCGTCAATGACCACGCCGCGTGAGGTACTGTGTATGACTTTTAAACTTTTTTTATCATTAGAAACCACCAAAGCAACGTGAAAGATACGCTCCTCTTCCGGTCGGCGGAAAAAAATGAGGTCGCCCGGCAGCACATTATCAAGGGAGCGAGGCACGCCCTGTCTGGCTTGTGCTTGTGAGCTGGCAGAAATATCAATATCAAAATAATCTAATACGTAACTGGTGAATCCAGAACAATCGAAGCCGGTCTTCGCACTTTTACCGCCGCTGCAATATTTAGCGCCTTTATATTTTTGAGCGTACGCGACAATGTCTTTGCGCAAGCCAATTTCCTTGCTGGAAGGCATTTTCGCAGGTGAACGACCGGGAGCAGGACGCTTACTCGGTTCTGACTTATGTACCGGTTCTCGGGTCAATTCGTTCAACACATCACATTTCACTGTGATGAAGCCCACGAGTAAAATGAGTGCGACGTTTTTGAGATAGTTGCTAATTTGTATAAAACGTTTTCGATTGAATACCATGAGAGGGAAGCGCGCGGTTTTGTAAATCGCAATTGGTTAACGCACTACGCAACAAAAAAATTTCAATAGAAGTGCTAAAGAGAAGTTAAGGTTCAAACCTTATACCTTATTTACTTTATTTAACCAATTCATCGAATTCATTTAAGTTTCTGATTTCCATTA
>CAZJXN010000091.1:0-22800 GCA_964549655.1 uncultured Saprospiraceae bacterium | reverse complement strand
ATGATTTGTAAAATTTTATGATTGACATGATTACACGCTCTGCGAACTCCGCGCCTCTGCGGTTAAAAAAATGCCGTAAGCGCATCAAAACCCATCCCCACCACCTCCTTTCCCAGCCGTATTCCCCTGATTCAACCGATAACTCATCGTCAAATTCAACTGCCGCCTCCGCCACTGCGCGTTTCCCCGCGAATAAAAATTCTCCCCTTCCGTAATCGTTCGCGACTTTCGAGTATTAAAAACATCTGACACATTAAACGTCAATGTTCCATTCCCTTTCAACATATCCTTTTTCAAAGCCAAATCCACAAAATACAAGGACTTCCGTTCGCCTTGCGGCATTTTTTGGGGCGCTTCGTAATTGCCGCGCAACTGAAAATCCAAACCTTTAGTGATTGTAAATCTTGAAGTCTGCCGAGCAAACCAGCTATACGTATCACTTTTAAAATTCGCATCCAAATTCTGACCATCGGTGATGGCACGAAAAAAATTGAAATTCAAATCTAATTTCCACCATCTGTAAAGCGTGTAAGCACCCGTCAATTCAGTGCCGTATGCATTTTCAGAAGCGAGATTTTCAGGTCGAGAAGTAGCAAAACCTTCATCGTTCACCGTACGAATTTGTAAAATCTTTTCATCCGTTTGCCGATAATAAATCGAGGAAGCGAGCGAGCCTTTTTCAAAATATTTGATATGCCCAATTTCAAAAACATTACTAAATTCAGGATTCAAATCAGGATTGCCACTAAAGAAATTTCGATTATCAGAAAACGTTGAAAACGGACTTAGTTCATTGTAATTCGGGCGGCGCACGCGGCGGCTGTAGCTGATTTGAATCGCGTTCTCCTTCAGCAAATCATACGTGAAATGGACACTCGGAAACAGATTGGAATACTTGCGCGGATTCACTTCTTGGGTCTCTTCCAGCGTGGTTTTCACGTCCGTCCATTCCGCACGTAGGCCAAATTGATATGAAAAACGCTTCGCTTTATTGCCCAAAATGCCATAAAAAGCATGGATATTTTCGTCGTATAAAAAATTATTGTCCAGTCCTTCCAACGGTGTAAAATTGCCCGCCGCGTCTTGTTCTTCTACGACATAATCATTGGTCATATCCCGAAAACTACTGCGAAATCCAGTTTCCAATTTCCCTTCTTTTCCAAAAGGATGCACATAATCTACCTGAAATAACCATTGTTTTTCCGTTTCATCATTGAAAGAAGTTTGTATCGTATTTTGAGATTCGTCCAGCGTTCCGTCTGGCAAGTAAGAATATTGGGTAAATAACTGGTCGGAAAGTTCCCAATTATCTAAAAAACGCACGTCTGCATTTAGTTCCTGTCCTTTTTTAGTAAATAACTTTTTATAACTGACGGCATATTCCGAATTGGGCTCCGTTTCTTCTTCATCCTGTGTCCGTTTGGTGAAACTTTGCAAGTTATTTACATTAAAAAGATAATCATTATATCGCAGCGTCGTAAAGCGATTTCCTTTACTACGACGATATAAATAAGAAGCCGTTAAAATATTTTTCTCATCAAAAAAGTAATCCAAACCACCGCGAATATTGGTACTAAAGCCAGTTTGCTCGCCTTTATTTTGTTGCGTATAAATGAACGTCGTGTCATTCGTATATACTTCTTGATATAAAGAACTGACATTCGGTAAAGTGCGATATGCGATACCATAATTAATAAAGAAATTGATTTTATTATGTCGGTAATTTACATTTGCAGCTCCACCTAAGTTGGTCGGATAGCCCGTCGTGACTTCAAACGAACCATTCAAACCTTGTTTGCGCTCCTTTTTCAGCACAATATTAATAATGCCAGTCATGCCCTCCGCCTCATACCGCGCGGAGGGATTTGTAATGATTTCTACTTTATCTACCAGACTTCCCTGCAATTGTTGCAAGCCACTTCCACCCTTAAAACTCACCAAACCAGAGGGTTTTCCATCAATTAAAATGCGCACATTACCGTTTCCTCGCAGTTTTACATTGCCTTCCGCATCCACCGTCACCGAAGGAATATTATTTAAAATCTCGGTTGCCGAGCCTCCTGCATTTCCCAAATCTTTACCGACATTGAAAATTTTTTTATCTAATGATAATTCCATCGTACTTTTCTCCGCCTGCACCACCACTTCCTCCAGCGAAGTAGTAGCCAAAATAAGTTTTATGATGCCTATATCATAAGTGGATTGTTCTGGTGTAATAATAAAATTTTCGAACTTTAATTGTTTGTATCCAATAAAATCAATAACTGCGTACAATTCTCTCGACGTGGTTTCGATATTAAATTGCCCATCATCGCCAGAAATATCACCCGTTAATAACTTATTATTTACACTGTTATAAATTTGAATCGTTGCATAATCAAGCGGCGTTTCTGTCTGCGCGTCTATTATTTTACCTTTAATGACTACTTTGTTACCAGATTGTGCAAAAATGATAAATGATGTAATGGAAAACAAAAGGAGTAAGTAGATTTTTTTCATGATTATACAGATTCTATACTTCTCAAATATTTTTGAAGAAAAGGAAAGACCAAGTTAGACAAATTTGAAAGGAAGAAAATAGTGCAATTTGCAGGGAAAATGTCTGAACCATGATTCGTAGGATTTTAGGCTTGGCATGATTCGCTATATACTTTCAGCCTCTGCGTGAAAATGGCCAAGTAACAAGCAAAAAAATATCAACGAAGCGAAATATCCTAACATCTTAATTCCTTGATTCTTCATTTTTCATTTCCTCGTCTGTTGCTTCTTCCTTATTCGTCGTCCCTTCAATAATTTCATGCAATTCCCCTTCATATTCCGTCTTCACTTCATCCGCATCATAGCCTTGGTCCAACAGCCACTTTTTAAAAATACTCGTATAACCGTGCGTCACAAAAATCTTTTCTGCGCCCGTTGCTTTAATCGCCGTATTTAATTCTTCCCAATCTGCATGATCACTCAAGGAAAAACCTCGATCCACTGCTCGTCTTCTTCTTGCGCCCCGCAAACTCATCCAGCCCGATGCAATACCCAATGACACTGGTTTAAATTTCCGCATCCAAGGTCCATCCAACGCTGACGGCGGCGCAATGATGATACTCCCATTAAAATCTTTCTTATCGGTTTCTCGTGTAATGCGAATGGTATCGGGCAATATAATTCCTTGATTACGAAGCACTTGATTTACATTTTCCACCGCGCCGTGCGTATAAATTTTTCCAATTGAATGGTCGAGATGTTGAATAATCCGCTGTGCTTTACCCAAGGCATAACCTGTAAGTAACGTCACTTTTCCGGCAGATTGATTTTCGCTCCACCAGTCATTCACTTCTTGAAAAATCTCGGCTTGCGATTTCCATTTATAAACTGGTAAACCAAAGGTACACTCCGAAATAAACGCATGACACCGCACGGACTCAAATGGCAATGACAGCCCATCGTCTTCCAGTTTATAATCCCCAGAAACGACCCAAATTTCCCCTTGATATTCGACTCTGATTTGCGCAGAACCTACCACATGTCCCGCCGGATGGAAAGAAAATTGTACCCCATTTATCAGCCGCTTCTCTCCGAATTCTATCGTTTCTAAATTTATCTCGCCTAAGCGATATCGAATCACCGGCGCTGCTTCTCTTGTACACAAATAATACTGATGACCCCAGCGTGCGTGGTCGCTATGTCCGTGCGTGATGAGCGCCCGCGCCACCGGCTTCCACGGGTCAATGTACACATCCGCTTGCGGACAATAAATGCCTTTATCGTTAAATTGTAATAGTTTCAAGTTTTGGATGTTTGGGAGTTAAACGTTTGAATGTTAAAGGAGTTTTCAATCTCAAACTTCAAACCAGAAACAAAAAAACTTCCAAACCACCAAACTCTTGAACTATTTAACCTTCTACCAAAGTACCAATCGCTTCCCCTTGTACAATTCTTTTCAAATTGTCAGGATTCCCAACATCGAATACAATAATCGGCACATTATTTTCCTGGCACAACGTAAAAGCCGTCATATCCATCACACTCAAACCCAGACTAATTACTTTTGCAAACGTCAACGTATCAAATTTCGTAGCCGTCGGGTCTTTTTCCGGGTCAGCCGTATAAATCCCATCCACCCGCGTTCCTTTCAGAATCACCTCTGCATCAATTTCACTCGCCCGCAATGCCGCTGCCGAATCCGTTGTAAAATATGGACTTCCTGTTCCAGCAGAAAAAATGACGACTCGTCCTTTTTCTAAGTGTCGAATTGCTCGCCGACGAATATATGGCTCTGCTATCGCCTTCATTTCAATCGCCGAAATCAATCGCGTATACAGCCCAATCTCCTCCATCGCACTTTGCAGCGCCATGCCATTTATAACCGTCGCCAACATTCCCATATAATCGCCCTGCACGCGGTCAATGCCCGAAGCCGCCGCCTGCAAACCCCGAAAAATATTGCCCCCACCTATCACCACCGCCACTTCCACTTTTATATCCACCAATTCCTTTACCTGCGCCGCATAATGCCGCAGCATCGGTGCCGAAATACCAAATTTTTGGTCTCCCATCAGCGACTCGCCACTCAGCTTGAGCAACACCCGTTTGTATTTTACTGCCATTATTTTAGACGTTAGATTTTAGACTATAGAAATTAGATGCCAGACCCTAAACCACATTTTCATACCCATTCTTGGGCGTGCCCCCGCCGCCTGCCGAGATGTGGCGAACTTTAAAAATATGACACATCTCTGGAAGAGCGAAGTCGGGGTCAGGCTATCCGCTCTCATACCAGCTATCCCACAACCAAACCCATTGGTATACCGCTGCTATCCTTCACGCACTCCTCGTCTAAGAAAAGGTTTTTGTAAATTAGCGTTCTTAAATTATGCTCCTTCTGCCGAAACTCTCAGAACCATGATTTGTAAATTTCAAGATGGATTTGATTTTTTGCTTAAAGCGCAAGGTAGTTAGCGAATCAAGAAAATCCATAAATCCTAAAAATCAGGGTTCAGACAAGCATAAAAAAAGCGAATCACTTTCGCAATTCGCTTTTTCTTTTTCTTTATCCGAGTGTGACGTGTTTAAAATCCGTCACCGTCAAGTCTTTATCAACGCCTTTCAAGTATTCCCCCACTTTTTTTCCATTCTCTCTTACGTAGTCCTGATTCAGAAGCGTCACTTCCTGAAAGAATTTATTCAAACTCCCCACTGCTATTTTCTCCAAAATTTCTTTTGGTTTGTTTGCATTTTTTGGGTCATTCATCGAAACTTCCAAGCGAATTTCTACCTCTTTATCTTTCACAGCTTGTGAAATACCATTCTCGTCCACTGCGATTGGCTTCATAGCTGCGACCTGCATCGCTACCGAACGCAAATCATCAAATTTCTCTGGCACCGATTTGTTAAACGCGACCAACACACCTGCCTTGTTGCCCATGTGAATATACGGCACCACCATCTCGCCTTCCAATTTTTCGTACGCAGCAATTTCGACTTTTTCTCCGATGACACCTACCTGTTCAATTACTTTATCGCCAACGGTCGTTCCATCAAACGGCAACGCCAACAGTTCTTCCTTCGTAGCGGGAAAATTTTCCAACGCCAATTGTGCAAATTGCTTCGCCAAATTCACAAACCCTTCATTCTTCGATACAAAGTCCGTTTCTGAACTCAATTTCACAATCACGCCGCGCTTGTGGTCATCCGAAACCAATGCAATCACTGCACCTTCGGTCGCCTCACGGTCTGCCCGCTTCAAGGACAATTTTTGACCTTTCTTCCGCAAAATCTCAATCGCTTTATCAAAATCACCTTCCGCTTCCGTCAGGGCACTTTTACAATCACTCATACCCGCGCCCGTCATATCGCGCAGTTTTTTTACGTCTGCCGCAGAAATTACTACGTTCATTGTATTCCTTTTGTTAGGTTATTAAATTAAAATTAGGATTCCATTTTTTTAGATGCCAGATAAAAAGATGCCGGATGCCAGACGCGCTAAACCTATTACTCCAACTTGTCCCGCACGGCGGGGTCACCCTATCACCTTTTTTTGAAATCCTATACAATAGCCAAAACGTTAAACATCAAACTTAAATCAAGAGACGATAAACTTTAACTCGCTTCTTCTTTCTCCCGCTCGCCTTTAGTTTGCTTGCGCTCATCCAAACCTTCTTGAATAGCTGCAGCCATATAATTCGCTACCATCGCAATAGATTTAGAAGCATCGTCATTCGCTGGAATAGCATAATCTATACGGTTCGGGTCTGAATTGGTATCCACCATTCCAAAAGTACGAATGCCCAAGCGGTGCGCCTCATCCACTGCAATATGCTCATGGTGAATATCTACGATGAAAATAGCTGCTGGTAGCCGATTCAAATCTGCAATACCGCCCAATTGCTTGTGCATTTTCGTATGCTCGCGCGACATGGTAAGTCGCTCCTTCTTCGTGATGCTCGTCAGCGAGGTATCCGCCAACATTTTCTCAATGGTCTGCATCTTCTTTACCGACCGACGAATCGTCGCAAAGTTCGTCATCATACCACCCAACCAGCGTTCGGTCACAAACGGCATATCCACACTTCTCGCTGCGTTGGCAACAATATCGCGCGCTTGCTTTTTGGTAGCCACAAACATAATCTTCCGACCAGATTTTGCAATTACTTTCAACGCCGCAGCCGAACGCTCCATGCTCTCAATCGTGCGATTCAAATCTATAATATGAATGCCTTTGATTTCTTTGAAAATATAAGGTGCCATCTTCGGATTCCACTTCTTTTTCAAGTGACCGAAGTGTACACCGGCATCCAACAATTCGTTATAGGTAGGTTTTTCCATTTTTTTAAATTGTAAATTGTGATTTGTGAGGAGGGATTGGTGCGTTACAACTCACGAATAACCAATCACCAATCACTGAAAAATTAACGCTTGCTAAACTGGAAGCTCTTTCTCGCTTTAGGCTTACCATATTTCTTGCGTTCTACCTCGCGCGCATCCCGCATAAGAAATTTTTGTGCTTTCAACGGCGAACGGAAATCCTCATTCAGTTTTACCAACGCCCGCGAGATACCCATGCGAACTGCTTCCGCCTGTCCTTTAAAACCACCACCTTCTACGTTGATAGTCAGGTCATAAATCGCTTCTGCATTAATGGTCTCAAACGGTGCGATGACCGACCCTTGTACATGCAATTGCGGAAAGTAATCTCTAAAATCCCGCCCATTCACGGTGATTTTACCTTCGCCTTTCGTAAGGTACACCCGCGCTACGGAACTTTTTCTTCTGCCTGTGGCATTAATCATTTCCATATATAAACTACTTATTTCGAGTTTTCAATTTAAAATCTACCTGCTTTAATCGAATTTTTCATCAATTAAAAAAGGAAATGGTTGTGGTTGTTGTGCTTGATGCTCATGCTTGGCGCCTTCATACACAAACAATTTTTTGAACATCGCCCGACCCAATTTGGTCTTTGGCAACATCCCTCTCACCGCGATTTCCAAAATGGCAATCGGCTTCTTGCGCAACAAGTCTTTCGCTGCAATGCTCTTCTGTCCGCCCGGATAGCCAGAGAAAGTCAGGTAATTCTTGTTGTCCATTTTATTACCCGTGAAGCGTATTTTTTCGGCATTCACGATGATGATAAAATCGCCGCAATCCACGTGTGCCGTGTAAGAAGGCTTGTGCTTACCACGCAATACCGATGCGATGCGCGTACACAAACGACCGACGGTTTCCCCTTCCGCATCTATAATGTACCACTTGCGCTCTACGGTCTCTTTTTTCGCTGATATGGTTCTATAACTCAGTGTATCCACTGTTGTAAACTTTAAAATGTGAGAAATTTTGAGATAATAGATTTTAGATGATAGACCTTAGATAAACAAACAACGAGCTGTCTAATATCTAATATCTAAAGTCTAAAAAAGCCCTTTTTCAAAGGCAGGTGCAAAGGTATATTTCTTTGTTGCAAAAAACAAACATTTTTTAGAAAAAAGTTGGAGTGAAAAAGCGTAACGTGTTGATAAACAATAAAAATATTGACCAAGGAACACTGACCTTCGGTCGGTGAGTGGTGAAAAGGGAGCGGTGAAGGGGGTATACTCCGCTTAATTTACGTGTTAAAATCAAAAGATAACTACTTTACTACTTTTTACAAAAGTTCCATTGTCAAAAAAAACTGCCTGATAAACACCTGGTGCTAAATGTTGGATGGAGAGTGTTTCTACTTCACTACTCGGTTTTAAATGGTGTGCTTCGCGCCCCAGAGCATCAAATAATCGCACTTCGCCGCCATCTATATTTTTGAAAAGTACCGATAAATCCTGCCCACCTTGCACTGGATTCGGAAAAATAAAAAAACCGTCGTCGCCTGCAAAATAAACTTCTGCTACATTGGTGTATACTACGGTTTCATTTAAAAGTTCGATTTTCGCCCGATACCTATTAATACCAGTTTGCAAATTATTATCAATCGCCTGTAAATCAAATTTATTGATAAGTGTAAATTTTTGAATGGGTATGAAATTAGCGCGTACTTGTTTTTCAAAAGTAATATTTTTTACATTAAAAGTAGTACCAAGTGATAGCGTAAGTTGCGCAGCATCTTCTACCAAATCCGCGATGAAATTTTTAGCATAACAGCCCACGCCTTGCAACGTGTAATTGGTGGCATAACTTTTAAAAGCTGCCCGACCTTCCGCCGTGAGCGGCGCAACGGCGTACCAAAAGGACTTATTTTGAACTTTATTCAAAACGGCAAATGTGTCAGTTAGAATAGCAATCGGCACAAGATATTTTTCGTCCAAACGATATAATTCATAACTTTTAGCACCCGGCATTTTATTCCAATACAACAATAATTCTGCTTCACAGTTAAAACCAATTTCTATATCTAAAGGCTTGGAAATGATAAAGGTATCACTTATAAATTGCTGATTTTCTTTTCTAATTCGCACCATCGCTTTTGAAAAAGAAGTAGGCGTTTGCCAATGAAAACTGCCTTTTTGTAAATTTATGGATGTAGAAATTGGTTGCCAATTCAAACCGTCAAGTGTGTATTCGAGCGTCGCATTGGTGTCAGAAAAGGTCGTCTCCCAGCGCAAAATCGCATTGCTACTCGCTGCTACCGGGTCATTTTTAGTTGGAAACGTCCATTGAAAATGACCAACCGTATCCCATTGATAAGCGATATAAAAATCTTGTGCGCCTGCTGGAATTTTAAAACCACTCACGCTAAGGTTGTACACACCAAATGTTGGATTTTCCAGCGTAATTTGCTCCACATTATTCAAACGGTCTTTCCTACGAATGGGCAATTGTTGCAAAGAATCTACATTCGCAAACGTATTCAAAACCCAAGGCAGCCACGTTTGTTCCTCTTTTTGCAATTCCAAATCCAAGTCATTTACCAGTGCTTGTGGCGCATTGGCAGAAGCCGGAACATCCGACCAAACCAGCGTAATTTTTACATTTCGAGCCTTTTCCGGAATTTGTAATGGAAAAGTTTGAATTTCACCTTGCGCCACTTTTCCATTTAAAAAACGCTTCTCGGTCATCGTCTGCACGGCTCGCCACGCATTCAAACTGCCATATCCAGATTGAAAATCAATACCTTGCGATGCCACGTCATCCGCACTATTTATTAAAATGGCTTTTACTAAAGCCGCCGATGGCAACTCGCCAACTTGTTCTAAATGAGCTTGTTGCAACAAAATTGCCACCCCGGAAGTCAACGCTGCCGCACCCGAACTGCCATCTTGACCAAGTGCCACCAATTCCGGTTTGACGCGCCCATCGTATGCCGGACCTTTAGAACTCAACTGCGCCACCGCGCCCAACGTATCTTGCGCACCGACCACGAGTCCATTTTTTGCCATTTTAAATGTGCCAGTCAGATTTGCTATATTTTTCAAACTTTTATAAATACCCGATTCACTTGTCTGATTCCCACGATTACCGGCAGAAAAAACGTGTAGTAATTCCGACTGCTCTATTACACTTGCATCGTACGCAACTGCTTCCGCGCCATAATAATTTTCAATGCCAACGCCATACGAGTGATTTTGTACAGAAATATTCAATTTTTGATAATTAGAATCAGGAAGTAGATTGGCAAAATTGGAAGAAGTGAATTGACTTGCCCAAGCCGCGCCTTTGCCCGTGTGATACGAATTGCCTGCGCCTGCAAGAATCGTAGCCATCGTGGTGGCATGGGTAGCCGTCAGGCGAGGACTTTCTGGCGCGGCAACATATCGGTTTTGTAAATCAATATCGGTCTCATCCAAGCGATTTTCTTTGATAGAAGCAGTCAAACCTTCGCCATTCAAATGTGGAAATTGATGATGTACCAAATTTATCTTATTCAAATTCAAATCAAAGCCAGTTAGGGCGAGTTCTTCGACGGGTTTTCGATCAGAAAAGTCAGCAAATAGAACAGATTCAGCAGGTAAAATATAATGAAATAAAATAATAGTAGTCGTGCGCACGAGGGCAATACGAGCAGGCGCGTACGTGTGTACAATGGTCGCAGGGATATTTTGATGTTGTAAAAAGGCATGAAAAGTGTCGAGATCAGTAACTGCTACCGTGTACAATTGCTCGCCAGCACTCGATTTTTCCAATACATTTTGTAAAGAAGGAGCTACTTTTTGAAAGGTGTTCATCGGCTTTTGAGCGTACAAGATTCCAAAAAACAAATTCATAGCTATAAACAAGATATATTTCATGGATTTTTAGTGTTGTATTTGAATACAAAATTTAATTCAAGAAAACCCTTTTCTCGCAAAATTTCTATTAAATGTTAGTGAAAATTCAGAATTTCCATAGGATTTAAATTTTTTCGACTTTTATTGAAAATAATCTATTAATTGCTTTTTATATTATGAAAATACTAAAAATGGAATCTATTTTTTGGCATTTATAAAAAAATTCATATTTGCACAGAAAAAATGACATTTGGTTAATTTTTTTAACAGAAAAATTTTATATGTTTATGACTTGATTTTCGCACAAGTAACGAACACCTTATAATCCAAAAAAAATGCGAATTAAAGCACTCGTTAAACACAATTTGCCATTTAAATACAATTTACCCTTACCACCGCTTCTATCCTAATACAGCGTTCCTAACTTAACTACGCCACACTATTTTATTCGATTGATAATATACACATGACACGCATCCATCCCTGATTTTGATAGCCAAACACACATTTTATCCCTTTGATTGAGTAGACAAACACGCTGAACATACACCACGAAACTTTCTAAACTACACCCTGCCCGGTGCTAAAAGAAAGCGTTGCTTTGCTTAATACGCCATTGAGCAACAGTGCTACTTTTTTGCCTTACTGTCTAAAGTTTACAACCTTAGACTTGCATCATATTTATGTGGCTAATCAAACATTTTTTATAAATCAATCAATCAATTTTTTATGACAAAGCTAATCAACACACTTTTTGCTTTTGTGCTGCTTGCAGCCGTATTTTCCGCTTGTAATAAGGAAGAAGCAGCTTCCGTGGATGATGCCAAAGTGGTGTCGCCCGAAGCACTTTCCCAAATTAAAGCCTTGGGTTTCAGCACCGACAACGTCACTAAAACAGACAGTGGGTACATTATTGAAGGCGATATTTTCATGTCAGAAGAAGCAATCGGCGCGGCTTATTTTGAAGAAGTCGTGCTGCGCATCGCCGATGTAGAGCAATACCGCACCACGAATCTCGTCTCTGTCCCCGGCAGTACACGTACCCTGCGTATTGCGATGACGACCAATTTGCCTTCGTCTTATTCTGCATCGTTAAACACCGCTATCAGCCGCTACAATGCAGAGAATCTGCGGCTTCGTTTCCTCAGAGTAAGCGCGTATCCAGTGGATATTTTGTTTGACACAGCACCAAACGGCTCTTCCTATCTGGCTTCGGCGGGTTTCCCGACAGGCGGCAATCCTTTTGGCACTGTGCTGGTCAATACCAGTGCCATCGGCAGCAATCCGGTCTCCAGTTATCTGGCATCCATTATGGCGCATGAGATGGGGCATTGCATCGGCTTTCGGCACACCGATTACATGGATAGAAGCTATAGCTGCGGCGGTGCTTATACCAATGAAGGCGCAAGTACGGTAGGTGCTATTCGGATACCGGGTACACCCTCTAGCGCAGACCCGAATTCGTGGATGCTGGCGTGTATTGGCACGGGCGTGAATCGTCCTTTTAATAGCAATGACCGCACGGCTTTGAATTACTTGTATTAAACTAAATGGAATAGTGTGGCACATTTTTAAAATGTGCCATCCTTATTGTATTTAGTTGTTAATCAAATACTTATCTAACAATTAAACCTTTTTTTATGAAAAAGCTAATCAATACCTTATTCATTTCTACCTTATTGCTGACAGGCTTTATGGCTTGTACAAACGAAAATTCTTCCGCAGCGGATGACCCTACCGGCATTTCGGAGGAAGTACTTTATCAGATTAAAAAACTCGGCTTTAGCACCGAGGGTGTAATTAAAGAAGAGGATCACTACCTTGTAGAAGGCGATATTGTGCTACATGAAGAGGACTTGCAGCGCGTCAATTTCCACGAAAATTTCCTTCGTATTGCTGAAACGGAACAGTATCGCACTACAAATCTGGTGACGGGTACACCCCGGGTTATTACATTGAGCAAGGATAATAAACTTCCAATTACTTACGCAGCAGGATTGCAAGGTGTTGCAGCCCGATACAACGCTGAAAATCTTGGTATTACTTTTCAGTACATTTCTTCTGGCATTGGAAACATCCATTTTGTAAAAGCAAATGGTTCTTATCTCGCTTCTGCTGGATTTCCTACCTCCTCTGGAGATCCATATAATAGAGTCAATGTTAACTCCAGAGCCATTGGTGATGGGAGTACAAATTACGCGATCACCATTATGGCCCATGAAATAGGACACTGCATTGGTTTCCGCCACACGGACTATATGGATCGGAGCTATAGCTGCGGCGGCGCTACCAGCAACGAAGGAGCTAGCAGTGTAGGCGCTATTTTGATTTCGGGTACGCCAAGCGGTCCAGATGCGAATTCGTGGATGTTGGCTTGCATCGGCAGCGGGCAAAATCGTCCGTTTAATGCGAATGACAAAACGGCACTCAATGCTTTGTATTAATTAATTATTTTTTAATAACAGCTATAAAAAAAAGGTCTGGCGGTGCAAGCTGTCAGACCTTTCTGTTTTTATGTTAAAAATAAAATTTTTTATAATATTATAATATTCAAATAATTATGCTTTTGATAGCAACACAAGTTTGTTGTTGTACACCTTCTGACCCTGACGGACGGTTAATAAAAATACGCCCGGCTGCTCCTTACCCAAATTCAGTTGCTTGTTATAAAATCCATCGAAGGTATTGAGTTGTTCTTCATAGATTTTTTTACCCACCGCATCAAAAATTTGCACCGTCGTAGGAGTTGCTTCGGCTTTGAATTGTACATTCACTGCTCCAAAAGTCGGATTCGGATAGGCATTCCAAGTGGCTACCTCCAATTGATTTTTAGGTGCTATAATTGGCTGTGTGGTTTCTGGTATCGTTACATTTTCTAATACTGGTGCGATTTCCTCTTTTGCCGTTTCCGCTTGCTGACCACAGGCTTTGAATTGTGCATCAATCTCCAAATATTGCCCTTGACGCAAAATGGAAAGCGTAAAACGGTCGCCAGCATCGTGCTTGTTTCGTTCGCTTAACAATGTGCTATGACTATTTACAGCCGCATCATCCAACGCTACGATGACATCGCCTTTTTGCACGCCGCTCCTTTTCGCTGGTGTATTTTCGATGACACTGTTTACGCGCATTCCTTGTTCGTCTTCATGCGTATAAACGCCAATAAATACTTTGCAAGTGTCGCGCTGCGGTGCATTTTCAAAACTCCTCCAAGTGGCTGCTTGTGCCATTTTACGCTCTTTCGCCTCTTTTGCTTGTTGCAATTGTTCGGCACTACATTCTTTAAAACGAGCATTTATGGTCATCGGCTTGCCTTCGCGGAGAATATTCAACCGAAATGCTTCACCCGGCTGGTGCTTGTCGCGCGCTATTTCCAACTCATTTTGCGTCTTGACCACCACATTATCCAACGATACAATCACATCGCCGGCGCGTACATCCGATACTTCTGCCGGGGTGTTTTCTACAATATAGTCCACGTGCAATCCCTCTGCATCTCGCGTACTTGTACCCACCCCGATGAATACCCGACACGGATCGCGCTCTTCATTGGTGCGCACCCGGCTTGCACCTTCGCCAACCAACGTCACTTCTGCCTGCGCAGGTTGTCCGTCGCGTAAATATTGCACCATTACTTTATCGCCCGGCTTATGATTTGCCAATGCAGCTCGAATGCCGTCTCCCTCCGTCAATACTTTTTCATCAATCGCAGTAAGCACATCACCTGCTTTCAAACCCGCTGCTGCTGCTGCGCCTTTGCTATTTGACAAACTACTAATTACCACGCCTTTGCCATCATGACTTTCACTAGGATAAATACCAAGAATGGGACGACCAGCCGTGGAAACGGATTCATTTTTGTACTCCTGCCCCCAGTTTTGATTCCAGTTTTGGTTCCAATTTTCAGTCGTTTTTTGGATTTTGTCGGTACCTTGCGCCTTACTGGCGTCCGAGATTTTGGTCAAGCCAAACGTCTTCATATCTGCATTGCGGAAATAGAGCAACGTGCCGTCCTCGTCTTTACTGATGCGTATGTTCTCTCCTTCTTTCGTGGTTAGGTGAATTTCTACATTTTCACCGTTCGTGGTTTTCAATGTTTCCAATTGTTTTGCCAACTCATCTTCCGTAATTTCTTTCTTTGTAATGTTGACACTGCCATCGGCTTTCGCCACTTTTTGTACAATCACTACTTTTGCAGCCTGTGTTTCTTGCGCGTAAGACATTCCGCTCCCCACGAGCAGCAGCAGTACGCCAAATACTTGTCGAGTAAAATTTTTCATGCGTTCCAATTTTGTTAAGGGAATTTTATTCTTTAGAAAAGACAAAGTGCAGATGGAGACGTTGCACGGGCGAGTTGGGATATTGGGATATTTTCGCTCCTCACTTGGTCTTTTGGTGTTTTAGTATTAGTGTGTTTTTGTCGCTCGGCACTTTTACATTTTACATTTAAAATTTTACATTTTGACTTTTTGTGATGTTTTGTTGCTCCTTACTTAGTCTGGGTCACTTTTTACAGCGCTCGCCGCATTTTTTATCAACCGCGGAGTTGCAGAGCGTGCAAAGATTAGGTATATTCAAATCCTGCAAATCCTTTTATAGGTTGGTAAGCCCGATTTGGACTGTTTCGGCAGACGAGAACTAAAATTTGAAAAGCAGATAAATGTAAAATTGGTTTGAAAACGTGGACTCGCCCTCCAAGCGTGAGGGATAGCAGCGGTATGCCACAGCGGGTTTGATGAGTGGGGCGGCGTGGCATGAGAGCGGATAGCCCGACCCGTAGGGGCACGCCCAAAAATTCTATTTTGAGGATAGGAAGATGGGAGGATTGGAACGCAACAATCTACCTCCTATCTTCCCATCCTGCTATCTTCCTATCTTCCCTCACTGTAAGGTTACTTCTTTTTCTTCCACCATCTTGCGGATGTTAATGAGGGCGTAGCGCATACGACCGAGGGCCGTGTTGATGCTGACGCGGGTCAATTTGGCGATTTCTTTGAAGCTCATGTCGGCGTAGTGGCGCAGGATGACGACTTCGCGCTGCTCGGGCGGGAGTTGGTCCACGAGGTGGCGGATGCGGTCGTGCGTTTGGCTACGGATGATGCTTTGCTCGGCATTGTCATCGGAGACCTGAATGATGTCAAAAATATCGAAGGTTTCCGTAGGAGATACTTGCGGACGGCGTTTGTTGCGGCGGAAATAATCCACACACATATTGTACGCGATGCGCATTGCCCACTGGAGGAACTTGCCTTCGTGGTTGTACTTGCCCTTGCGGAGGGTGTCAATAATTTTGATGAATACTTCCTGAAAGATGTCTTCTGCCAGACTTTGGTCTTTGACGAAGAGATAGATCGAGGTGTAGATTTTTTGTTGGTGGCGGCTGAGGAGCAGTTCAAATGCACGCTCGTCGCCTTCCAAATAGAGTGCGATCAATTGCTGATCATTTAAGGATGTCATAACTTGCATAACTAAATAATTTTGTGTTATGGGACTGAAATACCATTATTTAGTGTACAAGTTGTAATCTATAGAAGAAAATTTTAGGTTAGCTAATAACGTTAAAATCAGATGTTGTCTGAACTTTCTCAAAGATAAGGGCAATAAGTTGAAAGAAAAAAATGTTTGGGCATATTTTTTTCGTGATTAACGCAATATTAACAAAAAAAGGCATTTGGCGGCGAGATTGTGGTGCAGATAGCTGGAGGTAAGGTGTTTTTAGAGGAGATGACATCTACGCAGAAGGTGTCATCTCCCTTCCAAAAACTTAGGCGGTCATTTCTGCCAGCACGGGATAGTCGGTATAGCCTTTCTCGCCGGGCGTGTAGAAAGTGCTAAAATCCGTTTGATTCAGCGGAGCACCAGTTTTAAAACGCTCTACTAAGTCAGGATTTGAGAGGAACGGACGACCGAAAGCGACCAACTCTGCCGAACCATCTTGTAAAACTTCCTCCGCACGGGCTGCGTCGTAGCCGCCACTTAGGATAAGTGTACCTTTGAAAGCGGCTCTGATTTTTTGTACAATGATGGGATTCACAGCGGGCGAACCCATCGAAGTGTGGTCTACGAGATGCACGTACACTACGTCCAATTTATTCAAGCCTTGAGCCAATAGCTCGGCTTGTTCTTCAGAATAAGGTTGGATGTCATTAAAAGCACCATCGGGCGAGAGGCGAATAGCGGTTTTGTCTTTGCCGATAGCATTGATGACGGCTTCGGTGACTTCGAGCGTAAAGCGATTGCGATTTTTGTCGCTGCCGCCGTACTCATCCGTGCGTTGGTTCGAGCCGGGAGAAAGAAATTGCTCCAGCAAATAACCATTCGCACCATGCAACTCTACTCCGTCAAAACCAGCTTCTACAGCGTTTTGCGCGGCTTTTACAAACTCTGAGATGGCGTTTTGAATGTCTGTTTTCGTCATTTCTTTTGGAATAGGGTGGGGCTGCGGACCCGCTTGGTCCGTGTACATTTCGCCTGCTGCTACGATTGCAGAAGCACTCAGGAGTTCGCCGCCTTCTGGCATATTATTGGGATGCCCAACGCGTCCGGTGTGCATGATTTGCAAGAAAATCTTACTGCCTTCCTCGTGCACGGCATCGGTCACGAGTTTCCAACCTTGCACTTGCTCAGTTGTGTATATGCCCGGAATGCGCGGGTAGCCCGTGCCATTAGGCGAAGGCGAAGTCCCTTCTGTGATAATCAAACCCGCTTGCGTACGCTGCCGATAATATTCCACCATCAGGTCGTTTGGTACGTTGCCGATAGCGCGGCTACGCGTCATGGGCGCCATCACGAGGTGGTTGGACAGGGTCAAGCCATTCAAATGAGCTTCCGTAAATAGTTTCTTAGACATATATAGATTGTTTTGATGAATAATCAATGGAATAACAACAATGTTTTAACACTAAATGGTCGAATGGAGAATGCTGAAAAGTTTTATTTCTGAATCAAATGTTTTATTTGATAAAAAAAATAGGTTGCGTCGCTCTCTTCTTTTTCCTTACCTTTGCTGTCTAATTTAATTTTCATCTTGCCCAGATTCATAATAAACGAACGCCACATAAGCCTCGTTTTCGATAGCTGATTCTAAACTGAATAATCCAATTTACAAGTTTTAAAAAGGATGAATTACCAGTCTAATCCACAACTCGACCTCGCGTTTGATTACGTGAGTAATACGAATAAAAATATCTTCCTGACGGGCAAAGCGGGCACAGGCAAAACCACTTTTTTACAAAAACTCAAGCAGGAACCCGTCAAACGCATGGCAGTGGCAGCACCAACTGGCGTGGCGGCTATCAATGCGGGTGGTATGACGCTGCACTCTTTATTTCAATTGCCTTTCGGATTGTTTTTACCGGAATATGCCCGCGATGCTGCTCGCCAACGCCGCTTTTCTGGCGAAAAAATTCGGCTGTTGCAAAGTTTGGATTTGTTGGTCATTGATGAAATCAGTATGGTGCGCGCCGATTTGTTGGATGCGGTGGACGATGTGTTGCGGCGTTATAAAGATAGAAACCAACCCTTCGGTGGGGTGCAATTATTGATGATTGGCGACTTGCATCAGTTGCCGCCTGTAGTGAAAGAAGAAGAATGGGAACTGCTGCGCAACCATTACGAAACGCCTTATTTTTTTAGTAGCAAAGCCCTGCTGCAAACCGACCCCATTTCGATTGAATTGAAACATATTTACCGGCAAAGCGACCAAACGTTTATTGATTTACTCAATAGGGTGCGCGACAACAAGTTGGATGCTGATGTTTTGGAAACGCTTAACAGTCGCTATATTCCTGATTTTCAAGCAACTACGGATAAGCCCTACATCATTCTCACTTCCCACAACGCCTCGGCGCAATCTATCAACGCTGAAAGTTTAGCCGCGCTGGAGGAAACGGTACATTGTTACAAAGCAGAAATTACAGGCGATTTTCCGACGCACGCGTATCCGACCGAAGAACTGCTCGAACTCAAAGAAGGGGCGCAAGTCATGTTTGTAAAAAATGATAATTCGCCGTACAAGCTTTATTATAATGGCAAAATCGGGCAGGTGACAAAAATTCAAGCAGGTAAAATTTTTGTGCAATGTCCAGATGACGACGAGCCGTTTTTGGTGTATCCGGTGGATTGGAACAATGTAAAATATACGCTCAACGAACAAACGAAGGAGGTCACAGAACAAATTCTCGGCACTTTCCGGCAATATCCGCTGCGGCTGGCTTGGGCGATTACCATTCATAAAAGTCAGGGCTTGACGTTTGAACGAGCGATTATTGATGCGAATGCTGCATTCGCGCATGGGCAAGTGTACGTGGCCTTGAGTCGTTGCAAAAGTTTTGAAGGGATTGTGTTGCGCTCGCCCATTGCTTATTCTAGCGTAAAAACCGATAAGACAGTCAAGAATTATACGGAAGCTGCCGATAAAAACCAACCGGATGAAGCGCATTTAGAGCTTTCTAAACGAGATTTTCAACAACTATTGCTGCTGGAATTATTCGATTATACTATTTTAAAACGGTATTTTGAACAAATGAATCGCGTCTTTCTCATGCATGAAAATACGTTAAATGGGGATACGTTTCAGCAGTTCAAAGAATTGGCGGTGCAAGCGGAAACGCACGTCTTTTCAATTGCCGACAAATTTAAATCGCAGTTGAAAGGATATTTTGGCTATGCTGATTTGCCCGAAGCGAACGAGGCGTTGCAAGCTCGAATTCAAAAAGCGTCGGCTTGGTTTTTAGAAAAAATAGGCGGCGCATTGCTGCCCGGATTTAAAAGTCTGTCCATTCTAACCGATAATAAAGCCGTACAAAAAACGGTGATGGATGCGTTGGAAAACTTGCAACGAGAGTTGTTTGTGAAAAATGGTTGTCTGACCGCCATTCAAAACAATTTTTCTACGCGCGCCTACTTGCGTGCCAAAGCCGATGCGCAATTAGATTTTAAAGCAACATCGGCTGCAAATCTGCTCGTTACTGCATTTGGCTATGTGCCCAAAAACGCCCCGCATCCTGAACTATACGCCCTCCTGAAAAGATGGCGCGACGAGACTGCTGACTCCAACGAAGTAGAAACGTATCTGGTACTGCCCACCAAATCAGTGCTCGAATTGGTCGAATTGCTGCCGTCCAACCTCGCTGCGCTAAAAAAAGTAAACGGCATCGGGGAGACCAAAGCCAAACGCTATGGCGCGGAGATTTTAGAAATTATTCAGGAATATTGTAAAGACAAAGGCTTGGAAGGCGTGCAATTATCCTTAACCGAAAAGCCACCGAAGCTCAAAACGGACACCAAAGCACTCAGTCTGGAGTTATTTAAAGCGGGCAAAAGTATGGCTCAAATCGCGCAGGAGCGCGGCTTTGCTGTCGGCACGATTGAAGGGCATTTAGGACATTACATCGAGACTGGCGAATTGGATATTTTTGAATTGATAGATAAAGAAAAAGTAAATGCAATTGAAGCGTTTGTAAAAGAAAACCCAACCGAACAACTCGCACCGATAAAAGCACATTTTGGCGAGGCGTATTCTTATGGCGAGATGCGGATGGTGCTGCAGTATTTGAAGCGTTCAAGCGAGTAATGCACTTGGTGCTACAAAATCATCTCCGCGTCAGGAGACGCTCAGGTATTGGGTTCGAGCCAGTCCCGATAGCTATCGGGATGAACCAGTTTTAATAAAAAATCTCTTCCATATTTAAAGTGACACCAATAGTTGGGTCTTGCATTGCGCCATTGGAATAAGTCGCCATTTTGCCATCGGGCGTGTAAACGGAAATTGTTTGTAAAGAAGGTACCACGAGCCATGCCGATTTTACACCGGCTGCAAAATAATTATCAAAAATTTTATTCTTCACCGCCTCAATGTTTTGCATTGGCGATAAAATTTCAATCACCGTTAACGGCGGCTCTTTGACCCGAAGGACATCATTCAACCAATCCACTTTCTTTTTTGGAATGATGGCAAGGTCAGGAACAGTCGGTTTCTTAGCATTTGGTAATTCTAAATCTACCTCTGATAAAAGTTCATATTTGTCGTTGTAATGGGTAGACAGAAAAGTCCCCAATCTCATTTGAAGCACACTGTGATTAAAACTGGGCATAGGCTTATCGCGTTCAATTTCGTATTGGGATAAAGCAACGGCTGCTTCCATAAAATATATATTTTACCAAAGATAGCTTTTTTGAAGCAAATTAACAAGTCAAAAGGCATGTTCCCATTCCAATAATTCCACCGTTCCATTACACTGTCCCATTTCCGAACAGCGATTGTATCAAAACCGAACAGTAGCGACCAAATTTGTCTTTCAACTATTTTATAATCAACTGCTTATAATTTTGGCACGATATTTAACCATAGCTAGTAAGAAATCACCTGACTTTTTAAACACAAGTGCTATGCTGCAAAATTACTTCAAAATCGCTTTCCGAAATCTTTTGCGAAATAAGGTTTCTTCGTTTATCAATATCAGCGGATTGGCGATGGGGTTGGCTACGGCGGTGCTGATTTTGCTTTGGGTACAAAATGAATGGAGTTTTGATCAATATCATGCGAAAGCCAAGCAGACGTATCGCGTACTCAGCCATATCAAAGTGAGCGCCGACGAAATCTGGCATTGGAGTACTACGCCTTTGTTGTTAATGTCAGAAGCCAAAGAGGAAGTGCCTGAAATAGAACAGTTTGCGCGATTTAAAAATGGCAGTGAACACTCGGTTTTTGAAGTCAATGGCAATTTGCGGAAAGAAAAAGCGTATGCGTATGTAGATGAAAATTGGTTTGAATTGTTTGATTATCAATTTGTGGCAGGCAGCGCGCAGGATGCCTTACAAGACCTGAAAAACATTGTACTGACAGAATCGCAAGCTCAACAGTTGTTCGGAAAAAAAGATCCAATCGGCAGAACAATTCGCATTGATACGCTTGATTTTGTGGTAAAAGCGATTGTAAAAGATTACCCTTCCAATTCCAGTTTTCGATTCGATTATCTTATTCCACTCCAAGCTTACTTAGCGGATTCTAAAAATGATAAAAATGATCAGCAGTGGGGAAATTTTGGTTATAACGCTTTTTTACAACTTCGGCAAGATGCGGATTTAAAAAAGGTTTCCGAAAAACTCACGGCAGTACTGCGTGAAAACAAATCGGAGGATTCCACTTCTTACCATACCTTACAAGCCCTGCCAGCTATGCACTTTGACCGCTCGCTGATGAGCGATGCTTTTACACCAAGCAATCCCAATATCGTCAAAGTTTTTGCTCTCATCGGGCTGTTGATTTTGCTGATTGCTTGTATCAATTATGTGAGCCTGGCGACGGCGAAAGCCAGTATGCGTGCGAAAGAAGTGAGCATCAAGAAAATAATCGGCGCGGGAAAAATGCTGCTTTTTCGGCAATTTATGACCGAATCGGTGCTGACGAGTCTCCTTTCGATGTTTTTGTCCATTGGCTTGGTGCAGTTGGGCTTGCGCTTTTTCAATACATTATTGGATGTTCCACTAAGTTTTGAATTAGATAATTGGGCAGTCTGGGCGGTTTTTGGCGGTACGACGCTCGTCGCCATTTTACTCACCGGGATTTATCCCTCTTTGCTGCTGGCTTCTTTCCAACCGGTGCGGCTGCTACGCGGCTTGAGTTGGGTGGGTGGTAAGAATGCAGGTTTCCGAAAGGGCTTGGTCGTATTACAATTTTTTATTTCTACCGTATTGATTATCAGTACGATTGTGATTTATCAACAATTGCAATTTATTAAAACTAAAGATTTGGGGTATCAGAAAGAAAACATTTTCTCCGTGATTTTTCCGTACAATTTATTCAATGGTCCAGATCGGGAATACCGAGCGAATATGCTGGCTACTTTCAAAGAAAAATTGCTTACACAAGCAAGCATTAAGGATGCTACGCTGGCAAGTGAATCCATTATACACAATGAAAGTAGCAGTAGCGGTAATTTGGATTGGGCAGGTCGCGCCAAAGATTTTAATCCAACTGTGATGCAAATGTCGGCAGATGCTGATTTTCAACAGGTTTTTGGATTGAAATTGATGCAAGGACGCTGGTTTGAAAAAGGAAACGTCGCAGATGAAAATAATTTGATTTTAAATGAAGCTGCTATCAAAGCAT
>CAZJXN010000090.1:2368-23056 GCA_964549655.1 uncultured Saprospiraceae bacterium | reverse complement strand
ATTGATACCGAAATAGAAAGAGGATTGGGTGGAACTAACGATGACAACAGTACAACGGATGATAAGCTCTATGCTTACCGTCAGCGCGTAGGTTTTGGCAACCTGACCAACTTCACCACTGGCTACTGGCAATACACCCAGTACATCAAGGTGTATGACAACGTAGACCCAACCGTGACTTTTGATGTAGACCCATTCTGCTCCTACTCTTCCGATATTGCAAAAGGATGTCCAGCACCTGCCGACATTCCATTCACCGTCTTTGAGGCTTGTACGCCCAATGACATCAAGATCAAGGTATTCCTTGATGCTTTTGACAATGGCACCATTGATGCCGACAACTTGTTGCCAGCCAACACGCTGTCCGTCAAGTTTGGGGCGAAAGTCACTGGAACCTATCCGAACTTTGTCATCTCTGGTGGCAAGTTCCCACTGGGCGAACACGTCTTTGAGGTACACATTCTGGATGGTTGTGGCAACTCCACCGTGGCACGCATTCCTTTTGAAGTCATTGACTGCAAGGCGCCGAGCCCAATTTGTATTCATGGATTGGCGGTAGAACTCATGCCTGTCATACCTGCGGCAGATGCGGATGGCGATGGCGACACCGATACGGGAGCGATGATTATTTGGGCAAAAGATTTTATTGCCAGCCCAAGTGAAGATTGCAATGGTCCAGTTAGCTTTTCTATCAACCGTGTTGGTGAGACACCTGATATTGACCAAACAAGTTTGGTCATTACTTGCGATGATAATGCGACCCTTCAGATTGAAATCTACGCATGGGATGCCGCCAATAATCCGAATTCTGTACAGCCAGATAGCACAGTAGGCGGTCGCAATTATGATAAGTGTGTAACTTACGTGTTGGTACAAGATAATTTGAATAATGTATGTGGTACTATCGGTGATGGCGGTAGCATCGCAGGGATTGTCAATACCGAAGAATCCGAGCCTGTAGAAAGTGTAAATGTTCAGTTGAGTGGTCAATCGTCCGGTACCAAATTGAGTACAACACAGGGTATTTATGGATTCAGTAATTTGCAAACAGGCTATGATTATACGATTACGCCTTCGCTGGATGCTAATCTGCTCAACGGCGTGTCTACTTTTGACTTGATTCTCATTACCAAGCACATTCTGGGTATTCAGCCATTAGACAGTCCTTACAAAATGATTGCAGCCGATGTCAATTCCTCCAAGTCCATTTCTACCCTGGATTTGATTCAACTGCGCAAACTGATTTTGAGTATTGATCTGGACTTTGCCAACAACACCTCCTGGCGGTTTGTGGACAAGAAATATGTCTTCCCCGTTCCTTCCAACCCTTGGGCGGAGGAGTTCCCGGAGATCATCAATGTCAATGACTTGGCGGGTGCTATTAATGATGCAAACTTTGTAGCAGTCAAAATCGGCGATATCAACAGTACGGCATTTACCAGCAGCTTAAATGGAGTGGAAATTCGAGACTTGAGAGGTAGCTTCCAATTTGAAGTGAAAGACCAACCGTTGAAGGCTGGCAATGAATATACGGTTGATTTTAAAGCTGCGGATATTGCATCGATTCAAGGCTATCAGGCGACGCTGACTTTTGATGCGAAAGTACTGGAATTGGTAGATGTGGTAGAAGGAGTTGCAAAAGAAGAAAACTTTGGTCTCCGCTATGTTAATGAAGGTGTGGTTACTACAAGTTGGAATGGCATTGCAAAAGCAGAAGACGTATTATTCAGTCTGGTATTCCGTGCTAAAGCCGATGCCGAATTGAGTAACTCGCTGGGTATCAGTAGCCGTTACACGGTGGCAGAAGCGTATACTGCAACGAATGACTTGAAAGACATCGCTATTCAGTTTAGCAATGGCGTAATCGCAGGTCTTGACTTTGAATTGTACCAAAACGTACCGAATCCAGTCCTGAATAGAACCATTATCGGATTTTATCTGCCCGAAGCAACACGAGGGAATCTGACACTACAGGATGCAAGCGGACGCGTATTGCGCACGATTCGAGGTGATTATACAAAAGGTTACAATCAAGTGGAACTCCGTCGCAATGAGTTGCCGACTTCGGGTGTGGTGTACTACTCGCTGGAAGCTGGCAAATATATTGGCACGAAGAAAATGATATTACTAGATTAATTGGAAGTGGGAAGTCAGCAATTGCTGACAATCAGGCAAATGATTTTAATTGAATCCGTTAATTTCTAATTGAAACTGGATTAATAGCAATTATCTTCTTATTCGTAGGGCGAAGGGTCGGATTCGACGCTTCGCCCTTTTTTATTTATGATATTGTGATATTTGCTGCGCGATATTTTAGAATGTTGGAAGGGAGTTTTGGGCGGTTTCGTAAGATGAAGAATGGGTTTTGGAAAAATGAAGACGAGGAATAGGTTAAAAAACGTAGGGAGCGCAAGGGATAGCAGCGGTACCGACCGTAGGGAGGTAAGAGCGGATAGCCCGACCTCCGATAGCCCTGATCTCGGCTGTCTTTTTTGAAAATGGATGGTTAGAGGGGCTATCGGAGGATGCGCCCAAGTCATTTAATTTATAAGATTTGAGATTTGTTTTTACTGCCTGTTTTGCCGAATAATATTCGGCACTATGGGAAGTAAAAAGCCGAGGTTGAAAATGTTGCCTTCGTTGAAGATTTCGCTGTTGGAGCGCTCATCAATGTCCTGTAAACCAAGAAATAATAAAACTTCTACATAGATTTTACAGTTGTTCGTAATATTTTTTTCGATGCCCGCGCCTGCATTAATGCCGATGTCCCAATGACGAATCTTCAACTGGTTAAAATCCAATTTTTCGGTGCCGAAAATTTCGTCTTCGAGATAAGAAGCGGTCAAATGGGTGGCGTAGTTGATTTGCGGACCGATAACTCCGTAGAGATGGACTGTGCCGAGTGACAAGCGAAATTTGGCGTGCAAGGGAATGCCAAGATAACTGAGTGTGACCCGTCGATAATCGCGTTTATTATGTAGGAGAAATAAAATTTCAGGATTGTGATGTTGGGTGAAAGTAGCCGCCGCTCGAACGCTAAATGATTTGGAAACGATATGCTCAATGGGAATGGAAGCCCGTAAACCGACCTGATTATTCAAACCCGCTCCGCCACTGACTCCGAGGTACGTTTGGGCAATCGCCCCCTGCACCACACACAGCAACACAACGACGCATTGTAAGAATTTGAATTTCATGGGTTGGTTTTTGATAGCAATTCAATGGTTATAACGGCGCAGAAACTTTTCTATTATACATTTACTGTTTTTTGAATACAATCACTTCGCTAAATTTTGCTTGAATAATTTCATAAAATTTCTTGACGGATTCGTAGAAATTAGCGGATAGTTGCATCTCTTTTACCTGAATTTTGGCGGTGAGCGTAACCCGATTATTACTTATGGAAGACGAGTTGAACCTGAACCAACCTGCTTGTTTGCGCGCGCTGCTGTTAAAAATTTGCTGCACAAATATTCTCCAATTTTTTCAAAAGGTCAAGTGCCAATTACCGAATTAGCGTACAATTGCCTTTTTTAACAAAAGTGCTTCCGTCCAAGCAGCGAATTTCAGTATAATAACCATATACATCCGGTGGCAATTGTTCCCCGTTAAACGTGCCGTTCCAGCCTTCGTCGATTGAGTGGGTTTCAAAAACGCGTTGTCCCCAGCGATTAAAAACGGCGAGATACACTTGGTCAAAATTATTGCCGCGTGCGCGAAACGTATCATTAAAGCCATCATTATTAGGTGTAAAAGCGGTAGGAATGAAAACGTAAGGCTCCTCACAAGCAAGATTAATAACCACGATGGTGCGAAACGCTATTTTTTCACAACCTTCTTGGTTTTGAACATTCACTTCGTAAGTCGTTGTTTCTTTGATAGTTGCAATCGGATTATAGATATTATTCGCATTTAAATGAATAGCCGGTTGCCAATTATAATAATAAGTAGAATCAAAAACTGTAAAAAGTTGCACCGTTCCACTTCCAAAAATCGTGTCGGCGAAAGAAGAAATTTCAACATTTTTAATACTTTCCGCAATGCGTACCAAAACGGAACGCTCGATCTCACAAAAATCTTCCGCATCTGTAATTAAAACATGATATAGTGTATTAGAATCAGGCGATACTACTGGATTGGGAAGTAAATTATTATTTAAACCATTTATAGGCAGCCATTCATATTGATAATTTGGATTAAAATTTGGATTTAATGCAATGGAATCGCCTCGACAAATGACTAATGTAGCTGACAGGTTTGCTTCTAATAAATTGATTTGAAATTCTTTTTCAAGCTCCGCTTCACAACCATTTTCTGCCTGCACCGTCAGTCGAAGCGCATAATTTCCACTTTCGTTCACTACAAAAGTAGGTTGTTGTAAATTGCTAAATATCGAATCGGGAAATAATTGCCATTTCCAGTTAATCGGTTTGGATAATGCGTCCGTCGTTTTGTCAATAACTGTAAAAACGAGTGAATCATTACAAAATTGATTGTCAACCTCAAAATCAGGTTGTAATGTTTTTGATAATAATTTAATAGTTTGTTCGAATGTATCGGCACACACGGTGTTAGGTTCTACAATTAGTCGCACATTTTGCAAGCCTGTATCAGAAAAAGTAAAAGTTGGATTTAAAGCTGTAGACGTATCGCGGTTATTAAATTGCCATAAAAAATCACTTGTATTATTACTTTGATTTGAAAAATTTACCATTAAACCCCCACATTCCAATTCGGGTACAAAAAAGCCCGCCGTTGGAATGCCACAAACGCCCACATTGTACTGAAAGTCGCGCCGCGTCGTAGAGATCAACTCGCCGTTTCGATATTCTTCCACACAAATGCCGACCACAAACTGCCCAATCGTATTGGGAACGCCCGTCAAAAAACCTGTTTTGGAATCAATCCGGAGCGGTTTCCCCCCCGGCAATCCATTGAGCATATTAGCAATTCCATACGGTGGGTTAACCCAATTCACAGGCAGGTACGGCGGCGCATTCGGGGGCTGTGGGCGCGGAAGTGCCTGATTCGCTCCTACCCAAGGTTCGCACAATTTATACACAATCGAATCGCCGTCCACGTCCTGCGCAGACTGGTCAAAATCTATTGGTTCATTTACACAAATATAAATGGGGGGCCACGACCTAAATTTTGGATTACTATTACATCCTAATAATGCTTTTTCTGTAATTGTTACACCATAAGTTGCTCCAGAAGCTAAGGGTTCTATAATATTTAAAATAGTTTGATTGCGACAACAGCGCTGATACGCCAGTTGATATCCGCCTGCTCTCGGCAATAATTCAATGGTATCTCGATACGTCGTGGTATGCACGCACACGCTCGGCGGCGCTACAAAACACTGCCCACTCAACACCGGACTTAACGTGTCGTTATTTAGCAACCGCACAAAAATCGTATCCAGAATTTTATTATTTACATCAAAAACGCCTATAGCCGCAGGATTGTCAAACCACGCGCCCGGGTCGCCATAAAAGCAATCTCGAAAAATGGTGAGTGTGATTTCGTACTGATTATTGCCGAGGCACGTATAATTCATCTCGCCGCCGACGATGTGCGTGGCATTGGCGGAAAAGGGATATAATAAAATCAATAAAAGCGGGTAAAAAAGTAAACTTTTCAATCAGGGATTTTTACATTATTTAAAATTATTCTTCTATTGAAGCGGGCGCAGACGGAAATTTTACTCGTTTATAAATATTTTTTTTAAAGTCATTACGCAACCTGCGAAAGTGACGGTTGCTTCTTCCTGATCGGCTGCACTGTACAGCCAATCTGCTCCAACTGCTTGTCGGCGATACACTTCTACAAAAGGAAATTTTTGCGAAACCAACATATATTCTTTTAAAGTAGCAACTTTTTGATAGCAATGCCATTTCTCTTGATAATCATAATCTTCGGTAGAATCCGACAAGATTTCAATTAGACCAACCGGATACAAATTGGCTTCCATTTTACCGCGATAAGCATACGTTTCTACTTCTAATGGTGCACTATTAAATCTGGATAATAAACCTTATTGCAATCAGGTACGTAAAGCATTCGGTCGCCAGCGTAAACTTCCAAGTCACTATTTTCTAAATAATTGTAAAATATCATCCGTAAATTTGATGCAATTCTTCCTTTATTTTTAAAAATATAAGATTTTTCTGTAATTTTTCCATCTATATATTCATGCTTTTCTGAAGATTTATATTCCAATTCAAAATATTCTTCCAAAGTATAGGTTTTAACAAATGCAGCAGTGGCAGTCATTGGCTCGGATTTTTTTTCAAAAATACAATTATTTTATGGTAAACACAATGGAACTCGCGAGCTTTAGTGATTAGGGGTTCGACGGTACAGATTACAGATATCAGATATTTGCAAAAAAGATCAATTTTCACTATATTTGTATTAGAAAATACAAAGAAGTGGCGAGAGATATTTTTCATACTTTGGTTAAAGAAGCACTTGAAAAAGAGGATTGGATTATTACACATGACCCTTTCCCGTTACATAATCGAAAAGAGGGCGGTTTGTAAACGGATTTAGGCGCAGAAAAAATTATCACTGCTGAAAAAGAAAAAATTTACATCGCCGTTGAAGTAAAAAGCTTTGTGCATATTTCTATTTTACACGATTTTTTACTGGCAGTTGGACAATATTATGTCTATAAAACAATTCTCTCAAAAAGTGAACCAAACCGTACGCTTTACGTCGCCTTGCCAGATTTTATTTATAATCGGATTATAAAATATGAATGGGCGCAAGAAGTAGTTCGAAATTTAAGCATGAAATTTATTTTATACGACACCAATCAAAAGAGTATTACAATATGGAAAGAGTAGATTTGCTTCGGCTGAATATTATTAACACAATGAAAGAATACGCTAATTATCTCTCCGGTACCAATTTACCAAAAGTTGAATATCAATTAATTACAGATGAACAGCATGACAAATATCAGTTACTGGCAGTAGGCTGGGAAAAAAGTGATCGAATTTATTACATAATTTTTCAAGCGGATATCATAAATGACAAAATCTGGATACAAGAAGATAATACAGAAGACGGCTTTGCCAATTTACTGTTAGAAAAAGGAGTAGGCAAAAAAGACATTGTATTGGCTTATTATCCAGATTATCATAGACAGTTTACAGAATTTGCTGTTGCATAACGCTGCCTTTATAGTTATTTAAAAACTATCGTTTTCACTCGCCTACTCTGCTGTCCATTTGGCATCCGTTCTTCCAAAATCATCGCTTTCGCTAATGGATGCTCAAATACTTCAGGCATCGTGCGGATAGCGGCGGCTGGAACTCCTGCTTCGTGAAAAAGTTGTAATAATGCATCTCGGTCGAACAAAAGAACGGCGGGTTGTAATAATTCAATTAATGCAGCACGATTTTTGACACGGTTTGCGTTATTTATAAAACGCTCATCAGAATTGATTTTCAATAGTTTACACAAGTTTTGGAACTGTCGCTCCGTGCCGATTGCCAGCACGATTGATTTTTCATCTTTTGTATAAAAAATATCACCATACGGTGCAATATTGGGGTGTTGCGTACCCATGCGCTGCGGAATGTGCCCTGCCATGAGCCAGTTTGTCGCTTGGTTAGCAAGGGATGCAACGGCAGATTCAAATAATGATACACTTATGTAACTTCCTTCGCCAGTTTTATATAAATGTAATAAGGCTACTAAAATTCCTTCTTTGAGTTGGTGCGCTGCGAGTAAATCAATGAGTGCAACGGGCATCTTCACGGGAGCGCGATTGGGTTCGCCCGTCATGAACAGGAAACCCGCTTCCGCTTGCAATACCACATCAAATGCCACTCGGTCATCATCTTCGCCAAAACCAGTAATTTGTCCGTAAATTAATTTGGGATTTAATGTTTTTAAAAAAGGATAATCCATGCGCATTTTCTCTGCCGAGTCGCGCCGAAAATTGCTGATGACCACATCTGCCTCTTTTATCATTTCATGCACAATCAATTGGTCTTCTGGCGTTTGTAAATCTAAAAATAATACTTCTTTATTCCAATTGACGCTGCAATAGTAAGCAGAATGGTTGGTAGCAAGGTCTTCCTCTGGCACTTTCCAAGAGCGCGTGACATCGCCGCTGGTGGTTTTATTTTCAATTTTAATTACATTCGCGCCAAGCTCGGCAAAGAACATCCCGACCGCCGGACCCGCCAATACGCTGGCAAGTTCGATGACTTTTAAATTATTGAAAAAGGTATTCGTTTGCATAAGTATTCAATCAAAATAGTGGGAAATTACGTTATTTTCAATAAATGTTAGACTTTAGATATTAGAAAAACACGTCTAAAAGTCTATTATCTATCGGCTAAAGTCTATAAAATGAAAATATTAAATGCTACTCAAATAAAAGAACTCGATAATTACACCATCGCGCACGAGCCAATTGCTTCGATTGACCTGATGGAACGGGCTGCAACGACGTTTGTAAACTGGTTTGTAACTAAATTCACCGATGAAGATACGCCGATTTATATCTTTTGTGGACCGGGAAATAATGGCGGCGACGGGCTGGCAGTGGCGCGCTTGTTGCAAGAGCGATTTTATAAGGTATCGGTTTTTGCTTGTCAGATTGGGACGGATGCGACCAAAGATTTTCAGAAAAATTGGGAACGGTTGCCCCGCGATAAAGACTTGAAGATTTTTTCGATTTGGCAGGATGATTACTTGCCGGAAATTCCGAGCGAAGCCATTGTGATTGATGCCATTTTTGGGTCGGGCTTGAACCGTCCGATTGAAGCGTACTGGGCAAATTTGGTAGAATATTTGAACGACCAATCTGTAACCCGCGTCGCCATTGACATTCCATCGGGTACGTTTGCGGATGCACACACCGAGGGCGTTTGTATAAGAGCGCATGAAACGTTTACGTTTGAGTTTCCAAAATTATCTTTTTTATTTCCCGAAAATCATGATAAAATAGGCAACTGGACGTATCAGAGCATTGGCTTACATCGGGATTGTATTGAAAAAACAGAAACGCCTTATCATTTTATTGATATAGAGTTGGCGCGTTCACTCCTTCAAATTCGACAAAAATATGACCATAAAGGCACGTTTGGACATGCTTTAATGATAACAGGAAGTTATGGTAAAATTGGCGCGGCAATTTTGTCGGCACGGGCGTGTCTGCGTAGTGGCGTGGGTTTGCTCACCATTCATGCGCCCAAATGTGCCTATCCAATTTTGCAAATGAGTATACCGGAAGCGATGGTGAGTGTAGACCGCCATGAATTCTTTTTCTCTGAAATTCCAACTTTAAACAAGTATCAAACTATCGGGATTGGATGTGGATTAGATACCAAGCAAACTTCGGCGGAGTCTATGGAAGTATTATTGGAGGAAAGTAAAGTTCCCTTAGTTATAGACGCAGATGGTTTGAATTTGATTTCAAAAAACAAAAAATTACTGAGTAAAATTCCTAAAAATAGTATTTTGACCCCGCATCCGAAAGAGTTTGAACGCTTGTTTGGCAAAGCCTCCGACGATTTTGCACGGAATAAATTACAACGGTGGATGTCGCAGGAATTGAGCGTTTATATCGTTTTAAAAGGCGCACACACTTGTATTACTTCACCGGAAGGCAATTGTTATTTCAATTCTACGGGCAATCCGGGCATGGCGACAGGCGGCACCGGCGATGTGTTGACGGGTATTTTGACTGGCTTACTGGCACAAGGTTATTCCTCTTTGGATGCAGCTATTTTAGGCGTTTATTTACACGGTTTGGCAGGTGATTTGGCGGCGGAAGAAGTGGGGCAGGAGGCATTGATAGCAGGGGATTTAATTACATATTTGGGGAAAGCGTTTAAAAAAGTGGAGGATGGGAGGATGGGAGGATAGGAGGATTTATAGCGTGTTCCCATCCTCCTATTCTCCTATTCTCTAAATTTTCTCAATACATGAAAAAAATAGTAGTTCTAACAGGTGCAGGTATCAGCGCGGAGAGTGGTATCAGCACGTTTCGGGATGCAGGCGGGCTTTGGGAACAACATGATATCATGGAAGTAGCTTCTATTGATGGTTGGCACAAAAATCAAGCCTTGGTATTAGATTTTTACAACCAACGACGCAGGCAACTCCTTGAGGTACAGCCGAATGCAGGGCATTTTGCATTGGTAGCATTAGAAAAAAAGTATGATGTGCATATCATTACGCAGAATGTGGATGACTTGCACGAGCAAGCGGGAAGCAAAAACGTGTTGCACCTGCATGGCGAATTGCGCAAAGCCCGAAGCTGTAAAGATGAAACGCTTATTTATAATTGGGATCAAGATATTACATCGGAAGATAAATGTGAGCAAGGCAGCCAGTTGCGACCCCACATTGTATGGTTTGGCGAGATGGTACCCATGATGGAAAAAGCAGCAGTAGAAACGATGACGGCTGATATTTTGCTGATTATTGGCACATCTTTACAAGTGTATCCGGCGGCGAGTCTAATGAACTTTGCACCGGAAGATACGCCTATTTATTACATTGATCCCAATCCGGAAATAATTTCCAACGATGATTTTTTCCATATTATAGCAGAAAAAGCCACAATTGGCGTACCGATGGTAGTGGAAAAACTGCTCCAAACGGTGTGATAGGTCACTGATTTTTTAGGGTAGCTATGATTTTTAATGATTTTAAAACATTCTAAAAATCATAAATTATCTTCATAATCATAAACTATTTTAATCTAATTTTAGCAGCCGTAAACACTGCATTTCGAGCGATATAAAGCCGAGTAGACGGCACTTCTATTTTTTGTACGATTTGAGCCGCTATTCTTTGTTCTAACAAATCGCCATAATACGGTTTTTCATCAATTATTCCATCCCTATCTGTATCCAATAAAGGGCAACCCCCTTTCCAAGAAGGACCCGCCAGCAGCGCACACCAATCTTCACTATCCTGAATTCTATCGGCATCCGTATCGGGGCAGCCCTGCGTGTAATCCACGCCACAAAGCGTCGGGCAAGCATCAAGCGCATCACTGATGCAGTCCTCATCCACATCTGGGCAGCCAATCGTGCATTCCGGTCCTGCCGCACTTGGGCAGCGGTCTTCTTGGTCCGCCAAACCGTCGCTATCTGAATCGGGGCAACCACCTAAAATTTTCACCCCATTTTGGTCCGGACATAAATCTTCTGTATCCTCTACCCCATCGCCGTCGCGGTCGGGGCAGCCTTTGGCAGTCGCGTTTCCAAATATTTTAGAACAACTATCGTGCTTGTCAGGAATGCCATCTCCATCGGTATCTTTTGCAGCGAAGCGAAGCGTCAAAGTCGCTCCTGCAAAGGCATACCAATCACCAACCGCTGGATTTCCCGATTGACTCACGCCATCCACATAGTCGGAAAAAACGTAACGCGTACCGCCTTCTAAGCCAAGCGCTACCCGACGACTCAAGTCAATTTTGAAACCAAGCCCCATTGGTAAAGCGAAGAGTTGCTCGGGCAATTTTCGCTCGCGGTCTGTGCGCACATCAAGTGGCGTTTCGCCATTTTTAAAATCGGCATACTGGGTTTTTGGATTAGAAATAGCCAGCGCGCCACCTGCAAAAAGATAAGGAGAAATAATTTTATTAAACTTCGTAGAATCCCGATACCGCCAATTGCGGAAAGGTTCCCATTCCAACAACAACGCAGATTCTATGAGTTGAGATTCAAAACTAAAACGGCGATCTTTGGAAAAATCCGGTTTATCAAAATTGGCATCCGTTCCACTCAACTGTCCATAAGTGACGCCGAGTCGCATTGCCCATTGTTTTGTAAAGAAATACCGAGCCATTAAACCTGCCGAAAGATTCGTCTCGGCTGGGTACGGATGGATCGTTGGCACTAAGTCACCTTGGTAGTTTGCGCCACCTACAAAAAGTGCCCCTTCCCATTTGGGCTGTGCCAGCAATGCCATTGGTAAGAGGAATGTGAATAGGAGCCATAGGGTGTAACTTATTCTTTTCATGCATAATCCTTTTAGTGTTCACAGGAATTTTTTAAGACAGCTCTCTGCCGACTTTTTCTATATATCTATTTTTATAAATTCTGCCAAAACAGAACACATGACGCATCTAACGCGGGGGAGGCATTACAGAAGCAGCTCGAAGGTAAAATGTTTTAATGTCTAATACAAGGATTTCTACGAGGGAAACGCATGAGGAAAAGGTTTATTGTAAGACTTATACGGTAATTTTGGCAAAGGTGTCGGACACTTCCAAATTATCCGACACCTACAAAAACCGCCGATTCCGAAAATACCAAACCAATATAAAAATAAGCGATACCGCAATAGTAATAATCCCATAAAACGCATACGGATTTTTTTCAAACGGCAGCGACACATTCATACCATAAAAACTGGCGATGAGCGTAGGAACCATCAGCACGACCGTGATAACCGTGAGCCGCCCAATTGTTACATTTAGATTCGTAGATATAATAGTTCCGTACGTATCCATGATACCATTGAGGATATTGGTGTACATATTGGCAGTTTCGAGGGCTTGGGCATTGTCCATACGGATTTCTTCAAAGAGCGCACTTTTTCCCTTGTCTTGCCGGATTTGCAAAATATCACTTTTCCAGATTTTCTTTTTCAGCATATCATTGGCACTCAAGGAGTTGACAAAGAAAATCAGGCTTTTATCAATGCCAAGCAAGCGTTTTAATTCTGTGGTGTGACTGGAATCAAATAATATTTCTTCCAATACATTACGACGGGTATCTAATTGTTTTAAACATTCTAAATAATACAGTACATTTTGTTCGAATAATTGTAATACAAACAGCGGAATATCGGAAGGATCAAAATTTGGAACTTCATTTCTAATAAAATATTGTAATACCGGACTTTCGTAGGCACAAATTGTGATGATGCAATTACCTTTTATAATAATGCCGATGGGCGCCGTTCTATACAATTCATCTTCGGCATCTTCTACTTGCACGAGTATCGGGGTGCGGATGATGAGGTACGTCATGCCCTCGCGTGCCTCGTATTGCGGACGTTTTTCAACATCCAGCGCATCTATTAAATAATTACCGGGTATGCCAAATTGGTGTGACCATTCTATCAAATCTGCGCCGGTAAAATCAGGTAGAATGCACATCCAGCGGGCGTTTTGGGTACTTGGGAGTTCTTTTATTTCTTCGGCTTCTTTGGTTAAATATTTAATCATATAATTTACTTATTTATACAACTATAAATGTAAATGTAACAAAAAGTGCGCGTACACTTCCAAATTATCCGCCGTACCATTTCCCCACGAGGGACGGATTCCCATCGAAAGTCGAAAATAATCTTCTATGATATCTGCTTGCTGTTCATAATTAAAATCGAGTAATGTTTTATTTATTTTAATAGCTTCTTGTAATGTTTTTACACCGCCATAATCATAGCCTTCCGACGAATATTGCGCCGCCAATGCCCGTGGAATATACACAATACCCAAGTGTTGATACTGCCAAACGTGCATCAATTCGTGTATTAAAATAGCATCGGACATAGCGCCCCAACTATTAATGGTGTAACCGCTGACGTAACAAAAATTGCCGGTACGCGGACCCAAATACGCACGTTCATCCACGCGTACGCACTTGTATGCAAGGCTTTCGCCAAAAATGGAGCTTGCAAGATTGATTTCTCGTTCGGTGAGCGGACGGGCATTTTTTAATAAGCTGGCAAAAGCATCATAAAGATCAAAAACACCTATAATTTCAAATAATTGAAATAAAAATTCTACCAACCAAAATGAAATATTTGAAAATCGGAAAGTCCTAAAATGCCTACCTAAACGTCGGAGGCGCACTGGAAAAAGCCGTAAAATATCTAATAACCTATTGAGTGATATATAATCTGGCATCTGGCATCTAAATATCTGGCATCTGTAATTAATTAAATCGTATCGCTTTCACCGGACTAATACTCGTTACTAAATAAGACGGTACAATTAAAAACAGCAATGTAATAAAAAGTGTCCCCAAATTAATCACCAGAATACTCCAGAATTGCAACTGCACGGGAGCAACCGACAAATAATAATTCTCTTCGGAGAGTTTAATCAATTCAAACTGGTCTTGCAATACACACAATCCGATGCCAATCAAATTGCCCCAAAACAAACCCACAATCACGATATACGCTGCATAAAACAAAAAAATGCGACGGATGCTCCAATTGGACGTGCCGAGTGCTTTGAGCGTGCCTATCATGTTAGTGCGTTCGAGTATCAAAATCATGAGTGCCGTTATCATGTTTATAATAGCTACGATGACCATCAGACTTAAAATCACGATTTCATTTACATCTTGTAAATCAAGCCATTCAAATATTTCCGGTAGTTTTTCGCGGATGGTTTCAGCATAGAGTTCATTGGGTAAGTGCTCGATGTAAATCGCTTCCGCAATGGGTTGCAAATCATCAATATCATCAATAAACACTTCAAAACCGCCCACTTGATCTTCTCGCCAGCCCAATAATTTTTGAATTTGTCGAATGTCCACCAGCGCAAACACTTTATCGTATTCTTCCAAACCGGTTTTGTAAATACCACTCACCGTAAAACGCCGCTTGAGTTGCGCCGCTTCTTGAATAAAATGAATGATGAAACTATCGCCAATATCCACTTGCAGTCGGTCGGCGGTTTGTTGGGAAATGAGAATTTCAGAAGACATAGCCGTGTCGGGCAAGTGTAGCGTGTCCCCTTTTTGCAAATATTGGCGCATGAATTTCCAGTTAAAATCTTTGCCAACGCCTTTCAGTAAAATACCTTCGATTTGTGATTTCGCCTTTATAATACCCGGTTTCACGGCAAACACTTGCACATGACTGATGCCGCCGTTGGTGTGCGTTTCCGCTTCCCATTCAAAACCAAATAAACGCCTCGTTTCTATAAAATCCACCTGCTTTATCGTGTCCAAATAGGGATAGAAAGGCTGCTTAATGGGAATGGGATAGGCTTCCAAAAGAGAGGTACTGATGTCCGTATCGGTGATGTGAATGTGCCCCCAAAAGCCAAAAATCTTACTGCTGATTTCTTTTTTAAAACCGGCGATCAGCGCATTCGACGCAATCATCACCGCCACACTCAACGCCACTGCCACCACCGCAATGCGAATGATGAGCCGCGAAAACGACTGCTGCCCGGAAAAGGCGACTTTACGTGCTACGAAATAGGAAAAATTCATACGGGGCGAAGATAGGTAAATGGTGATTAGGGAAACGTTATTTGTGATTTGAAATTTCATTTGCAATCCCATTTCCCAAATCACTATTACCAAATCACCATTCACTTTTCTTATTTCTTGTGGAACTAATAATTTTAGAACGTGTGTTTCAATGAAAATGATAAATTTGCAGACGTTTAAACTTGATAATTATGGCAGTTCAAACAATGGAGATTCATGTTCCTGAAACAATTTCACAATATTTAGAAGTGTTAACTTCTGATAAAGAGGAATTTGTGCTTGAAGCTATTCAGGAAAAAATTGAACGGGAGAAGCGGAGAAATATAGAGATGGAATTAATTGAAGGATATCAGGCAACGGCTGAAGAAGATTTTGAAATAATGAAAGATTTTGAGCACACTGATTTTGAAAATTTATGATAAAACGAGGTGACATTTATTGGGCTGATTTAAATCCAACTATCGGCAGTGAAATTTCTAAAAAGCGCCCAGTATTGGTTGTATCAAACGATAAAAATAATCAATTCGCCGCAATCGTCACAATCCTACCTATTACCTCAAGTATAGGAAAAATCTATCCTTTTGAAGTTTTCTTAAAAGCAAGTGAGGGAAATTTAAAAAATGACTCAAAAGTTAAAGCAAATCAAATTAGAACCATTGATAAGCAACGATTGGAGAGTAAAATTGGGCAACTCAGCCCTACCAAAGTAAAGGAAATAGAACAAGCCATTCTTATACATTTAGACATTGAATTATAATTACAAAGAAATGAATTTTCTCGACGAACTACGCTGGCGCGGACTTTTACAAGATAGTACGCCCGGATTGGAAGAAGTGTTACCTGACAAAATGGTGACAGCGTACATCGGTTTTGACCCAACAGCTCCAGCGCTCACCATTGGTAACTACGTGGCTATCATGGTGTTAAAGCTATTTCAACTGTCTGGTCATAAACCGATTGTGCTCATGGGCGGCGCGACCGGACGCGTGGGCGACCCTTCCGGCAAGGACAAAGAACGCGAGTTGAAATCGGTTGAGGAATTGGATAGCAATCTCGAATTTCAAAAAGTGCAGTTCAAAAAATTCCTCGATTTTGAAAACGGGAATAATAAAGCGGAATTTGCCAATAATCTTGATTTTTATAAGGAAATGAATGTGCTGGATTTCTTGCGCGATGTGGGTAAAACATTGACAGTCAATTATATGATGAGTAAAGAATCGGTACAAAAGCGCTTGGAAACCGGTATTTCTTTTACAGAATTTAGTTATCAATTATTGCAAGCGTACGATTTTCAAGTGTTATTTCAAACTAAAAATTGCATCCTGCAAATGGGCGGTTCTGACCAATGGGGCAACATCACATCGGGAACAGAATTTATACGTAAAAACTTGGATAGCAAAGCCTATGCGCTCACCGTGCCGCTGCTAACGAAGGCGGATGGCAAAAAATTTGGCAAATCGGAAGAAGGTAATATTTGGTTGGATGCCAATATGACTTCGCCTTATAAATTTTACCAGTTTTGGATTAATTGTGACGACGCGGATTTGAAAAAATTCTATCGCTGTTTCTCGTTACATTCCAAGGAAGAAGTAGAAAGTTTGGAAGCGCAATTTGCCACCGACCCGCGCGAACTCAAGCGTCTGTTGGCAGAAGAGTTGACGATTCGCATTCATTCGTTTGAAGCATTTCAATCGGTTGTAAAAGTGTCCGACTTGTTATTTGGTAAAAATGCGACGAAAGAAACCCTGCTGGATTTGAATGAAATGGAGTTGGAAATGGTGGCGCATGAAATTCCAAACTTTACAGTTTCTAAAGATTCTATTACAAATGGCATCAATATTTTAGACTTATTATCCGAACAAACGCAAATTGTTAGTTCTAAAAGTGAAGCCCGCCGCGCTATTCAAGGCAATGCGGTATCAATTAATAAGGAAAGAATTAATAATCAAGACACGATATTAACTCCTGACATTTTATTACAGGCTAAATATTTGATGGTGGAAAATGGGAAGAAGAATAAGTATTTGATTATTGTTGAGTAAATGAAGAAGGTTGAGCGCATTCCATCATTCCAAAATTCCAATAAAAATTTGCAGCGTTTACCACATATCTACTTCGCACCCAGCACCTTAGGCGGTCGGGGCGTATTTACATCCGAGGCGATTGATGCAGGTACGGTGATTGAAATTTGTCCAGTTATTGCATTATCAGCAGAAGAATTGCCAGTTATTCATAAAACTCATTTACACGATTATTACTTCCTTTGGGGCGAAGATGATACACAATGTGCCATTGCACTGGGGTTTGGTTCTTTATATAATCATTCTTATGACGCCAATGCCGAATACATTTTAGATTTGGATGAAGAAACCATTGATATTTACAGCGTAAAAGACATTGAAGCAGGTGCGGAAATCACTGTCAATTATAATGGCTGGCCCGATGACCCTGCACCCGTGTGGTTTGACCAATCAGATTACGAGCGGTAAAAATCACTGCGCATTATACCGATTCACCCGCCGATACCACGTCAACACAAGTTCACAAATCAGATTATAAACAATCGTGGCGTGCACAAAAGCGCTTACTAATTTCATAATGGATAGCATAATCATGGTGTAATAGTTTTACATTTAAATAATAATCATTTAGTTTTTCAAGGTATTTTTGTTCTTGGGATTACAATCTAATTACTTCAAATCCATCCTGATACAAAGATACAGGCAGGTGGCGAAGTGGAAGTTCGTCATCCAAAAACTTTCAGGAATTGTATTTTTCTATAGATTTGGCGAGCATTTGCTGCAATTCAGCGGCAATTTCGGCAGGAGCAATGACTTTGACTTTATCTCCAAAACTCAAGATTTTGGCGTAGAATTCGTAGGTCGGTTTTACAAAAATAGAGAGGAGCGTTTCTTGTGCCGTTTCTCGCAGCACTCGTTGGGTATGATGTAAGGGAAGCGATTTGATATATCTACCTTGTATGGGGTCAAATGATAATATAATTTCCTGCGGTGGCGTATCGGTGATGGTGATGCCCATGCTATATTTAAAATGCTCCTGAAAATCAATGGTTTGTGATTCAAAACGGCTATCGGTTCGCTTTAATTCTTCAATTCTATCCAACGCATACGTTTTCATTCTATCATCTTCGGCATCATAAGCCATCATATACCAGCGATTTTCGTACTCTTTTAGTAAATGTGGCGCGACTATCTTTACAGAAGCTACATCATAATTCTGGAATTTACGATACGTCAATTGCAATTTTAGTTTACGTTCCAACGCATCCGCAATAACAGGTATAAATTCGCTGCCCTGCACCGGCAGTACTTCTTCAAATTGCACCCAATCTTGCAGATGCGCATCCGTACCCACATTTTTTTGAATCGCCACCGCATTTAGCACTTTATCCATCGCGGTAGAAAACAATTGTAATAAACCATAATCACTATATAATTTAAGCCGTTGCGCGTAAATAAGTAATGTTTGAACCTCCTCTTCTTTCAATCCGAAAGCACGAATCGTATAATTTCGGTCGGTGTAATAATATGCTTTCCTGCGCGTATCATATTCAATAGGCGCATAATAACCCAGCACGGAGTCATCCTTCATAATCTTCAAATCTTCCTGCAAGGTTTTAATATCTACTTGTATCGAAAGCTCCAATTCTATCATCGCCTTCAATTCCTTCGTCTTCACCCGCTCCCGCCGTCGCAACTCTCGGTCAATAATCTGAAATCTGCCAAACTGATATTTTGAACGCGCCATAAATTAATGTGCTGATTTGCTACAAAAGTAAAACGGTACACTGATTTTTTAAGATATTTATGTTTCTAAGGGATTAAATCATAAAATTATCCTAAAAATCTTAAAAATCAGTGTACTACTTAAACGTAGTTTTGAATTACGATGATGAAAAAAATAACCCTCCATCCTAAAAAAGATGCCGCCGTACGCCGCTTTCACCCTTGGATTTTCTCGGGTGCTATTGCAAAAATAGAGGACGGAATCACAGATGGCGAATCAGTAGAAGTATATAATTCGGCGGGCGAATACCTTGCGACCGGACAATATCAAGAAGGCGGCAGCATCTCAGTACGCCTGTTTTCGTTTGAAAAAACGGATGCCGATCAAGCCTTTTGGACGCAAAAGCTATTAAATGCTTATCACTTCCGGCAGCAGTTAGGTTTAATAAATAGCCCGCAAACTAATTGTTACAGACTCATCCATGCAGAAGGCGACGGCTTGCCGGGTTTAATTATAGACATTTATAATAAAACCGCAGTCCTACAATGTCATTCTATCGGAATGCACTTGGTGAAAGAAAAAATCGCACAAGGTTTAGTAGAAATATATGGTAATAATATAGAAGCAATTTATGATAAAAGTAAAGAAACGCTGCCAAAGCATTATGCAGATGCAGCAGAAAATAATTATTTGTATAATAAATCTCCCATTTTCCTATCCTCCAATCCTCCAATTGCCCTCGAAAACGGACACCCCTTTCAAATTGATTGGGAAACTGGACAAAAAACAGGTTTCTTTCTCGACCAGCGCGACAACCGCCAGTTGCTCGCTCAGTACGCCCCCGGCAAAACAGTGTTGAATACTTTTGCCTACACGGGCGGCTTCTCCGTTTATGCTTTAAAGGCAGGCGCTACTTTTGTAGAATCGGTGGATGTATCGCAAAAAGCGATGGATTTGACCGACCAAAACGTAACCCTCAATGCGCCTGAACCCGACCGCCACCGTTCGCACCCGCAGGATGTATTAAAATTTTTACAACAAACCGAAAATGAATATGATATAATGGTGGTAGACCCGCCGGCTTTCGCCAAAAATATCAGTAAACGACACAATGCGGTACAAGGTTATAAAAGATTGAATGCAATGGCAATGAAAAAAATTAAAAAAGGAGGTATTTTATTTACTTTTTCTTGCTCACAAGTCGTAGATTCTCAATTATTTCATGATACCATTGTGGCGGCTGCGCTGGAAGCTGGTCGGCGTGCCCGCGTGATGCACCACCTCAGTCAGCCCGCGGATCATCCAGTGAGCCTGTTCCACCCGGAAGGCGCATATTTAAAAGGATTGGTGCTGTATATCGAATGAAGCAAGTCGTCGAACCCCCCGGGCAAATCCTACTATTGACGACCGACGCTTTTTAAACAGATTTTTCTCCATTTTTCTTAAAATAGTGCTTTGAAATACAACCAATTATACATATTATTGCAACTCTTTTAATCGCACCATTATGGAATTGAAACAATTTGATGAGGTTAATAAAAACGTGAAGTTATGAAACTTTTAATCGCACCATTATGGAATTGAAACAACCATCTATTCTCATCAAACCTGTGCCGTCAGCTTCTTTTAATCGCACCATTATGGAATTGAAACTCCGTTGCTTGTGAAGGCATAGCTGCCTCTTGAGGGCTTTTAATCGCACCATTATGGAATTGAAACA
>CAZJXN010000090.1:0-2268 GCA_964549655.1 uncultured Saprospiraceae bacterium | reverse complement strand
CGTCTTTTAATCGTACCATTATGGAATTGAAACGTTTCATTTCCAACAACAGCAGGTGATAAGGGAAAACTTTTAATCGTACCATTATGGAATTGAAACCTCTTTCAGGTCTTTGATCCGATTCAAATCATAGGCTTTTAATCGTACCATTATGGAATTTGAAACGACATGGTTAGGTCTATCTTCCTGAGATACAAATATTTATAAAACTTAACCCTTGATTCGCATTACGTGTATTAATCAAATGCAAACTCTATTTTAATTTAAGATTAAACTTCTTTCTGAACGCCACGGCTATTCCATCAAATGTCTAATTTCGGTGCATTATTTCATTTACAATCCAAGAAGATGCACTCGTTTTTCCGCCTCTCATTCCTCCTATTTGCTTTGTTTTTACAACAAATTGCGTTCGCTCAAAATCTACCGCAGCCACTGGAAACTTTAATTTTCAATCCGCAATACATTCTGCCGGGTAAAGCCGGTCATTATCCGGGCAATCAACAAGCGTCGGCGATGTCTCGCTTCGAGCGCTTTCAGATGATTCAAAATGGCTTTACATTTAAAAACGAACAGCCAACTGAAATCAAACATAATCTATTGCAAAAACCGTTTCCTCAAAAGGCTTTCACAATTGAAATATTATTAAATCATCATGTGAATAAACCCATTGCAAGTGCTGTGTACGCTTACAACCCAAAAACGCAGGAACCGCAAGTGCTACTCACCTACTTCAGCGAGCGCGACAGTAAAAATGCTGAAATCACTTTTTCTATTGGTAATCAATGGATTGAGTCAAAAGGTGCGAAACCTTTTCAGCAGTATTGGTATCATATCGCCGCTACATTTCAAAACGGAAAAATGGAGTTTTTTATAAATGGACAATCGGTTGGTAATAAAGAAGTAAATAAAACCATTGCAAATAATTTACAATTGGATATTGCTGCGTATTTAAAACAGGAGCCGTATATGCAATTGGCAAATACGATTAAAGAAGTGCAGCTTTATGACCAAGCACTAAATGCCGAACAAGTTAAAAAACGTTACCAAACTGCCAAAAATCAAGTAGAGCGAGGAGAAATTTATACCCATTTATTCCACCTTTCCGCTGGTCCGTATCTGCATTTTGCGACGCAAACCAGTGTGAATCTCTTGTGGGAAACCAATGTTCCCGCTACTGCCATGATTGAATATGGAACAGAATTACCCTTAAAAAATAAAGTAGAATTAAATGCAATTGCTGTAAAAGCTGACCCAAATCATGATGCCTTTATTCAAGAAATTACACTTTCTAATTTACAACCACATACCAAATATTTTTATAATATTAAACTCCGAAATTATGATGGACAAACGATGGAATCAGGCGTTTTTACTTTTCAAACCGCTGTAAAAGAAGGCGAAACGTTTCAATTTGCTGCTATCGGCGACACTGAAACGCGTCCGCACGTGAACGATAAATTGGCGAAACTCATTTGGGGCGAGCGACCGGATTTCGTCCTACACATGGGCGACCTCACGGACGGCGGCATGAAAGACCACAAATGGCAATGGAATTATGAATATTTTGCAGGTTTGACGCAGTTGCACACGCGCATTCCCGTGTTTCCGGTGGCTGGCAATGGCGAAGCGGATTTATATTGGTACAAAAAATATCATGTCCTGCCAAATGAAGAGGCTTATTACACTTTTCATTATGGAAATGCTGATTATTTTATGTTGAATTCTAATCAGAGTAAGGAACAATTTAAACCCGACGGTGAGCAATATATTTGGTTAGAAAAAGAATTAGCAAAATCCACTGCGCCGTGGAAATTCGTGTGTATGCACCACGCCCCCTACTCCACCGATGAAGACGATTATGGCAATGCTTGGGAAGGCAAAAGCGACCAAGGCGACCTCGACGTACGCCAACTCGTGCCGCTTTTTGAAAAATATAAAGTAGATATCGTGTTTTTTGGACATCTGCATTCGTACAGCCGGATGGGTCCAATTCAAAATAATACGGTAAAAAGGGAAGAAGGGGTTTGGTACATTCAGACCGGCGGTGCAGGTGGGAACTTAGAAGATTTCGCGCCTACGCGTGCATGGTTTGCAGAAAAAACATACGCCGGCCATCACTATTGCTTAGTCAATGTAAATGGAAAACATCTAAATTTTAAAATGTATGATACAGAAGGACGACTGCGCGATTTTTTTGAATTGAAAAAGGAATAGAAATGAATAATGAATAATGAATAATGAATAATGAATAATGAATAATGAATAATG
>CAZJXN010000089.1:0-23101 GCA_964549655.1 uncultured Saprospiraceae bacterium | reverse complement strand
TGCGCGTACCTCACTATCATCCTAAAAATCAAGCAAATCAAGGTTCAGACAATTTCCCAGCATTGCTGGGGGCATTCCCTGTTACCCGGTGCAGTCCGCTGGTAGCTTGGAGGCACGCACCGCTACGCTGGGGGACTGCATGGAGGGTCTTGTGCACATTCCCAGGCATACTGGGGGAGTTCCCCGATGTGCGGTGGCAGGCTCTGAAGGGCTGGAGGCATTCACAGAGAGATAGCGGGCATTCCCAGCAGGGCTGGGGAAAGCGCTGAGCGGGCAGAAAAATTTTATATAACACGGAGGAAGTTTCCCCAGATTTTATATGTTTGTTCTTATTTCATAGTTGTAAAAATTTACACACCCATGAAAAATTACCTTCCACACGGTGACGCCGAATTGCTCCTCTGGCTCACCAATTTCAACAACAAAATGATGATGCACAGTGCTACTTTTAATTTGATGCCTGCCGATATAGCAGACATTAATACAAAAGGAAACGCGCTTGTGTAAGCGGTACAAGATGCCAATACCAAAAAAGAGGAAGCGGCAAAGTCCATCACGCACAAAAATGACGTGCGCAGTGATTTTTCTGCCAATGTGCGCAAGGAAGTAACGCGCATCAAAGCGCACAAAAGTTACACCCATGCGATGGGTCGAGAATTAGGCATTATCGGCACCACTACGAGTTTTGATGCAACTGGGTATAAGCCCTTCCTTTCTGTGGAAGCCACGGGCGGCGTGGTGGGCATCAAACAATATAGACTCCCCATTTACGCACGTTCTTGATTTATCCTCAAAAATAATCAGTTACATTTCCAAATAAAAAATGATTGCGGTAGAAGTATCGAATTTATCAGAGAAGATTGTATTTTTCCTTGAAATTTATCCGAAAACTAATAAGGCTTGTCAAACTTTATAGGTTTATGCCAATTATTTATAAAATTTCGTAACCCAAACGATTATGATAAAATCCAATATTTTATTGCTTTTTATATTTATTGCTATCTTTCTTTCCTGCGACACTCCCAAAAATGCGAACACCAACGTACCTCCGCCCGCACCCGTCTTACCTATTCCAAGCGCAGCGCAATTAGCGTGGCACGAGATGGAATTAAATGCGTTTATTCATTTTACAACCAATACATTTACCGACTTGGAGTGGGGTTATGGCGATGAGCAGCCAACTATTTTCAATCCAACGCAATTAGATGTGAATCAATGGATTACAACCTTAAAAGAGTCTGGCTTTAAAGGGGTAATTTTGACCTGTAAACATCATGATGGCTTCTGCCTGTGGCCCAGCCAATACACAGAACATGATATAGCGAGTAGTAACTTTATGAATGGAAAGGGCGATATTGTAAAAGCTGTATCGGACGCTTGTAAGCAAAGTGGGTTAAAATTTGGCGTCTATCTTTCGCCTTGGGACAGAAATCAAGCCGTGTATGGGCAACCGGCCTATGTGGACTATTATCGCAACCAACTCAAGGAAATATTTACTACATACGGGCCTGTTTTTGAAATGTGGTTTGATGGTGCTAATGGCGGCGATGGTTACTATGGTGGCGCGCGAACGACCAAACAAATAAATGGAGCGACTTATTATGATTGGACGAACACCATTGATTTAGTACGCAAAATGCAGCCCAAGCCCGAGGTGATTTTCTTTAGCGATGCGGGTCCAGGCGTGCGCTGGGTGGGCAACGAGCGCGGCGTAGCGGGAAAAACCAACTGGAATACAATCAACAGCGACACGCTTTACGCGGGTAAGGGCGGCATCGAAGACTTGCTCAATACGGGCGCGCCCGATGGTGACAAATGGATTCCGGCGGAAGTGGACGTTTCGATTCGACCGGGCTGGTTTTATCATGCCAAAGAGGATACGAAAGTAAAAACGCCGCAACAATTATTCGATATTTATTTAACTTCGGTGGGGCGCGGTTCTACTTTATTACTAAATGTGCCGCCCGACCGCCGAGGATTATTACATGAAAATGATGTAGCTGCATTAAAAGGATGGCGAAAATTATTAGAGGAAGCATTTAAAACCAATCTTGCTGCAAATGCCAAAGTGAAAGCCAATACCCATCGTGGAAATGCTACTATTTACGCCGCTTCTAACCTAACTGATGGAAATCCCGAAACCTATTGGGCGACGGATGATAATATTATGCAAGGCAATATGGTGATAGAATTGGGAAAAATACAAACCGTAAAGTATGTGTTATTGCAAGAGTATATCAAATTGGGACAGCGTGTGCAATCTTTTACCATTGATATTTGGCAAAATAATAATTGGAAAACCGTAGCCGACGAAACGACTATTGGTTACAAACGAATTATAGCCCTTGATTCGGTGCAAACCGACAAAATCCGGGTGCAGATAAAGACAGCGAAAGCAAGTGTGGTGCTGTCAAATATAGCAATTTATTAAAAGCGAACGTTCGACACCCTTTTAATTGATATGCTGAAAACTGATAAAATTTAGGTTGCTATTTCCGCTGTTTTCTTATCTTGTAAGCACTTATTCACTAACTAACCAACACGTATGAAAATCCAATTCCTTTTCCTTTTTGTCATTTTAATGAGCTTGGTAGCTTGCAAACAACAACCGAAAACCGAAGAAGTGGAAGAAACGCCGAAAACCGACACGTTCCGCAGCAAAATCGGTTTGCAATTGTACAGTTTGCGCGACCAATTCAAGGTGAATGTAGATTCTACCCTCGCTTTCATTCAAGCGCAAGGTATCACCGATGTGGAACTCGCTGGTACGTACGGGCTTACAGCAGAAGCCTTTAAAGCGAAACTCGACCAGTACGGACTGAAGCCGACGAGTATGCACTACAGCATGAGTGAGCACCGCGACAGCATGGATAAAATTATCCGGGAAGCAAAAATCTTTGGCGTACAATACGCAGGCACGGCGTGGATTGACCACAAAAGCGATACGATTACCTTGGCGGAAATTCAGGAAGCCGTCAAAGTTTTTAATGACGCGGGTAAGAAGTTGAAAGAGAACGGCTTACAATTTTTCTACCATACGCACGGCTTTGAGTTCGTCCCTTACGAAGGTGGTACGTATTTTGATTATTTGTATGCCAATACTGATTCTACGAATGTAAAGTTTGAAGAAGACGTTTTTTGGGTGACGCACGGCGGACAAGACCCGATTGAATTTTTGAAAAAATATGGCAGTCGCATCGTACTCTTTCACATCAAAGACATGGACAAAAGTGTAAAGGGCAACCTCACTGGCGGCGAAGATGTAAAAATGGACGTAGCTTGGGGAACGGGACAAATTGACATCAAAAGCCTTTTACTGTTAGGAAAAGAAATGGGAATCGAACACTTTTTCCTCGAAGACGAATCGCCGACCGTGATGAATCAGATACCGCAGAGTTTAAAATTTGCAGAAGGGTTTTAGCATTTTTCCAGACCTATAAGGTTTTCGGAAACCTTATAGGTCTATGTCAACGATGCCGTTGTTTAAACCGCAAGGGATTTTCGCCGGTCACTTTTTTGAATGATTTGTTGAAATATGATAGGTTTTCAAAACCACTGGCAAAACAGGCTTCTGTGACATTATAATTTTGCAAAAGCAATTTTTTGGCTTGGTTGATGCGGTAGCGATTCAAAAATTCCGTAAACGTCATTTGGGTCATGCGTTTGAAATAGCGGCAAAAAGCAGCGTTTGACAAGTGGCACAACTCAATCACCTCTTGCATTTCAATCTTTTGCTGATAATGGCTTTCTACAAAATGATAGATTTTTTTCAGTCGCTGTTGCTCGTTCAAATTATAATTTTGCTCAATGGGTTCGATGCCCAATACTTCCACCTCCGTGCTGGTCGCCAACAATTGAAAGATTTCTAGCAATTCTATAAACTGCCGAAAATGGGTTTCGTGAATGAGCTTTCTGATTCGGTTGCCTACGTGGTTTTTGGTTTCGCCATTGAATAGCAGCGCTTTGCTCGCTTGCTGAAAAAGTTGCTGAATATCAGAGAGTTCGGGTATTTTTTGCAGACTTTCGTTTAAAAAATCTTCCTTTAATTGCACTACAATTTTCTCGTAATCCGTGCGGATGCCGTAGTCAAAATTGAGATGTGGGATATTCGGACCGATAAACGCCAGGTCGCTGCCCTCGTAGCGGGAAATGTGCTCGCCAATGTGCCGTGTGCCGTCAGAACCCATGATAAAAATGAGTTCGTACTCCGGATGAAAGTGCCAGTAAAAAGAATCGTTCAACTTCGGATTCACTAAAATACGAAAGGAACTATTCGAATCGGGTTGGATTTTTTCAAATTTTATTTTCACCACTTTTTGTGCTAATTTATACAAAAATACATTTCAACCGTTATTTCAAGTCAATATTGTACAAAAAATTGCAATTTTGGGCGGAGTTTCCGTATAAAATACCGTGTAGTTTTGTATTGTTGAAATTATTTATGGATTCCTTACAATCAGTTGAATATGGAGAATCAAACAATGGCTGCGACTATGATAGCGAATAATGCCCACCAAGACATTCCGGGCAATCCTTCCACTGCCACCACCAGCAAAATCAAATTGAACGATCGCTCTAACGGCGAGCCTTTGCGGGTTTTATCAGAAGCGGATTGGCAATTTTGGATTCATAATGGTTACATCATTGTAAAAAATGCAGTTCCAAAAGAACAAGCCAAACGCACGGCAGATTTCTTATGGGAATTTGAAGAAAAAGACCCGAACGACCCGGAAACTTGGTATGCCCCACCTCGCGCCGAGATGAAAATGAAAGAACTCACCGGCACGGGCATGGTGGAAGTGTATAATCATCAACATTTGTGGAACAACCGCCAAATGCAGCGCGTATATGATGCTTTTGTGGATATTTGGGGAACGGAAAAATTGTGGGTGACGATTGACCGAGCGAATTTAAATTTTCCAATCCGACCCGGATTTGAACACAAAGGCTTTATCCATTGGGATTATGATCCGGAAACCAAACCGCAAAACGTGCAGGGCGTACTGGCATTGGCAGACCAAACCGACGAAAACATGGGTGGCTTCCAATGTATTCCTGAATTGTTTAGAACGTTTGATACTTGGAAGTTGACGCAACCCGAAGACCGCGACCGTTTCAAACCAGACATCAAGGGTTTTGAAGACAAGCTGGTAAAAGTGAAAATGGAAGCCGGTGATTTGTTGATTTTCAATAGTTCGCAGCCGCACGGGATTCGTCCTAATTTGTCGAAAGATAAGGTTAGAATTGCGCAGTACATTTCGATGATGCCCGCCGAGGAGGACAACTCTGCTTTGCGCGAATGGCGCATCAACTCGTGGAAAAACCGCGTCGCCCCCGAAGGGTACGCTTTCCCCGGTGACCCGCGCAACTGGGAACAAACTAAATATGCCACCGCCGAATTGAATGATTTGGGTAGAAAATTGGTGGGTTTGGGTGATTGGTGATTTGCTAATATGCTGATTTTCAAACCACAGAGTCAACGAAGTTTCACAAGTTTTTGAATATAATTACAGCTCCGTGTAACTTTGTCAACTCTGTGGTTAAAAGAGTGTAATAATCATGATGCAAAGTACATTACCACTAAATAACGGTATTCCCATGCCCTTGCTGGGTTTGGGCGTGTACGCGATGCACGGTCAGGAAGCGGAGCGAGCGGTAAGTCAAGCGCTGGAAATTGGCTATCGCCTCATTGATACTGCCGCTATGTACCGAAATGAAGTTGAAATTGGCAATGCGATTCGCAGCGGCGCGATTCCGCGAAAGGAGATTTTTTTGACGACAAAAGTGAGCAACAGCGACCAAGGCTACGACCAAACCTTACACGCTTTTGACGAGAGCAGCCGAAAATTGAATGCGGAATATATTGATTTGTACCTCGTGCACTGGCCCCTGAAAGCCACGCGCCGCGAGACTTGGCAGGCATTGGAACGATTGTACCAAGAAAAACGGGTGCGAGCTATCGGCGTAGCCAATTATTTAATACCTTTTCTCGACGAATTGGCGACGTACGCGGAAATGGTACCGATGGTCAATCAAGTGGAATTCAGTCCCTATTTATTTTTGGAAGACGTATTACAAGTTTGTAAAGAAAGAAAAATTATATTGCAAGCTTATTCACCGTTGGTGCGCAGTAAGAAGATGAGCGACCCAAAACTGGTACAATTGGCTGAAAAATATGACAAAACCCCGGCGCAAATTATCTTGCGATGGGCAATCCAGTTGGGCGTTTCTACCATTCCAAAATCATCGAATCCGCAGCGGTTACGGGAAAATTTCGACATTTGGGATTTTGAAATCAGTGCAGAAGATATCCAATATATAAGTAGCTTTAATGAAAATTTGAGGGTGGTAGATGACCCGATGGAATTGTTATAGGATTTACTAAATCTTGGAGATTTAGCAAATCTCGTTTTGATTTGGGCATAAGATTTTCGAAATTTGGTAAATCATTTAATTTTTTATAATATGAATACAAAATTACATCATCTTTTAATCTTTTTTTGTTTTATCACGGCTACTTTGTCTTGCAATCGGGCAGTAAATTCAAGTAAAATGTCAGACAACGGAAAACTACTGCGGCACGTCGTTATTTTCAAATTCAAAGACACTTCTTCTGCCACGGACGTGCAAAAAGTGGCGGATACCTTTGCCGATTTAAAGAAACAAATACCACAAATCGTTGATTTTGAATGGGGTATCAACAACAGCAAAGAAAATTTAGACCAAGGGTTTACCCACTGTTTTGTGTTGACGTTTAAGTCCGAACAAGATGCTGCTGTCTATCAGGAAAATCCGGCACACCGCAATTTTCAAAAAGTGTTGGGTCCGCACTTGGAAAAAGTATTCGTGGTAGATTATTGGACGAAATAATGTGTTGATGTGTTCTTGTGTTCATGTGCACGTTTGTGCGAACACTTGAACACACGAACACAATCTTGATTACCTTGCATTAAATAAGCACACCTTCAAAATTACCTAAAACTTTATTCATGGCTCAACTTTATACTTCTCAAACAACAGCAAAAACGACTGCTTTCAAGCAGAACTATCTGATTCCCTTCGCTTTAGTCACCAGTTTGTTCTTCCTCTGGGGCTTTGCAATTAGTATGTTGGATGTGTTGAATAAACATTTTCAACAAGTGCTGGGCATCAGCAAAGCGGAGTCAGCGTGGGTGCAAGTGTGTACGTTTGGCGCGTATTTTTTGATGGCACTGCCGGCGGGCTATTTTATGAAGCGATGGGGCTACAAACGTGGTATTTTGGTGGGACTGTTGCTGTACGCAGGCGGCGCATTTTTGGTGTATCCGGCAACTGAGGCACAGTCGTGGACGTTTTTTCTAATCGCATTGTTCATTTTAGCTTGTGGATTGGCATTTTTAGAAACGGCGGCAAATCCTTATGCTACCGTGCTCGGTGCGAAAGAAACCGCCGAACAACGCTTGAATCTGGCGCAATCTTTCAACGGTTTGGGTGTGATTACCGGACCTTTAGTCGGCGGATTATTGGTTTTTGCAGTGACGGAGAATTCGGTGAAAGCTGGTTTTGAATCCGTGCAATTGCCTTACCTGATTGTCGGAACGATTGTTTTGCTGGTAGCGGTTTTTTTCTTTTTCACGCCGATGCCCGAAATTGAGGAAGAAACATCCGAAATCGTAGGTACGGTCACGCCCACGAAACCCTTGTTTCAAAACAGACATTTCGTATTTGCAGTGCTGGCACAATTCCTTAACGTCGGCGCGCAGGGCTGCATTTGGGGATTTTTTATCAATTATGCGACAGAGACTTTGAATATCAGTAACCAAAATGCGTCTTATTTATTGAGCATCAGCATGGTCATTTTCATGGTAGGGCGTTTTGCCAGCACGTTCCTCATGCGCTACATTCAGCCCAATGTTTTGTTAGGTATTTACGGTCTTGCGATGGTGGGCTTGCTGCTGCTGGTGTCGTTTAATGTGTTGGGAGAAGCGTCTATCTACGCGCTCGTGGCGTTTTTCTTTTTCCAAAGCCTTACCTTCCCGACTATTTTTGCGCTGGGTTTGAAAGATTTGGGTAAATATACCAAACAAGCATCGTCGTACATCATCATGGGCATCGTGGGCGGCGCGGTGTTCCCGCCGATCATGGGCGCGATTGCTGATAGCAGTAGCACGGCGTTTTCGTTTATTTTACCGACACTGATGTTTGTAATGATTGCGTGGTATGGATTTCGGGGGTCGCAATTGCGGTAGAAAAAACGGATTACTTACTTAATTTATATAAAATTTTTAATTTTTAGTGAAATCCGTTTATGTCAAGCACCCGATCGTCCCCACCCGACGCTCCTCCAGTAAATAGGCAAGACCTCGTCTTTGGTAGGTGCGCCACAACGTTTGACTTTTACGCTTTGTTGCCGTTCCAGTGATTGGAGTTCCATTTCGCTTTCTTGGATTGCTTGGTTATAGCTTATTCGTTTCATCCCTGAATATACGCACTTTTTAAATCGTTTTAGTATTATTCCTCCTTTCAAAATAAATAAGGAACTTGTTTAAAATTGATTGAAAATGTTAATATGTTCCTTTAATTGGCTTCTACGTTCTCATATTTCAAAAGATTCAAAGGAGTATTCTTGAATAATGGGACATAGAGTCGAAATATTAAATTCATATTAAATAAAATCGTTAATTTTAAACAACTTCAAGATATACTAAAAATACAAAAGCGATGACATTACTACAAGTAACGCCATCGCTTCTATTACACCAAAATAAAGTTAGAATTACATATTGCCGTATCTTAAAAATTTATTTATCAAGTGATTAGCGTCTGCTAACCCCGACATGCAGGGGACAGGCTGCGTATAGCCAACTGCTCTATCGGAGTCCCTTCGAGGCGGCATACTGGTATTATTCTTTATCACTCCTGCCCCGTCAAATTATACTGCTTCAACACATCCGCCGGTACGCCCATCCACACATTCGCTTGATTGCCAATATAACCCAAATCTTTGAACCCAACTTCGGTCGTATAAAATCCGGTCATCGTCAAATCCCGCATTAGGTTGAAAAAAGCGTAGCCTTGCGAAAAAGCTGGTTTTGCTTGCTCTGGGTAGGCGATGTCGTCCACGAGTTGAATGCGTTCTACAGAAGTAGCCGCTACAAATTTCTTACCAAAGCGTTTCATAGATTGATTATCCAACCACATCATGCCACCTCGCAAAGGCGTTTGGTGTTGCGGCATATCTTTGGCAATGAATTCGATAAAAGCTGGTACGCCCACTTGCGACGCACTGCCGGAAGTCGCATCCGCCGGAAGAATGATGTCGGACAACACCGTAATCGTCGCCAATTCGTGCGGCGTGAAAAAAGTTTCGGATTGCAATTCTGCGTCGCGCACTTCCTCTTCAGGCGTGCGTCCGGGTGCTTTTTTCTTCTTCTTCTTTTTTGTTAATTCCGCCAGCTCGTCCGGCGTCATAGGATTGGCATTCACGCCCGTTGCAGCAACGCCGATGCCAACGGTGGTGAGGGTTATATTGCGTAAGAGGTCTCTACGGTTCATACTTACAGGTGTTACAAATGTTTTGTTCCTACGGAACAATGAATAATGTTATATCAGCAAATCGGCATATCGGCATATCAGCATATTACAATTGATTCGCTTTTACTTGTTCTATAATATACTCCGACGTACGCATGGAAGCTGCCAGAATCGTCCACGTCACGTTTTTATCACCTTGCGAAACGAAGGGTGCAGCATCTACCACAAACAGGTTTTTCACATCGTGTGCCTGTTGCCATTTGTTGAGTGCAGATTTAGCAGGGTCGTTGCCCATACGTACCGTGCCTACCTCGTGGATAATTTTGCCAGGTGCTTCTAAGCCGTAGTCGTTTTCGGGTCCGGGTTTGTTGCCGAGTGGAATGCCGCCCATTTCCGTGATGATTTGCTCGAAAGTATCCTGCATATGTTTTGCCTGCTTCACTTCGTAGTCCGACCATTTGTAGTTAAAACGCAGGGTTGGAATACCATATTTATCCACTCGATTTGGGTCAATTTCACAATAATTACTTTCCAGCGGCACGGGTTCGCCCCGACCTGCCATGTTGATATACGCTCCGAAAAAGCGACGCGCATCGTCCTTTAAACGTGAGCCATAGCCACCAGCGGGCTTCATCGAGCCATCTGCATACGCGTACTTGCCATTCGTGCGTTCCATACCCATGCCAAAACCATAGCTGGGCATGCCCATACCGCCGCCGTACTCGATGTGGTAACCGCGCGGGAAATCCATCTTACTGTTGTCGAGCCACCAAGGGGTATAGACGTGCATACCGCCCACCCCGTCTTCGTTAAAACGTTTGCGGTCCATCAACATCGGTACAAATCCAGAGCGACTTGCACCCGTAGAATCATTCAAATATTTACCAATTACACCACTGCTATTAGCCAAGCCTTGCGGAAAACGAGCCGATTTAGAATTCAACAATAATCTGGAAGATTCACACGTAGAAGGTGCTAATACCACAACTTTTGCTTTCACCGTTATTTCTTCCATCGTCGCCGTATTTACATAAGAAACGCCCGTGCAAAGGCCCGTTTTATCATCCGTCAGCACTTCTCGCACCATTGCACCATTTACTAAAGTTAGATTACCTGTTTTCAATGCTGGAATCACCAACACCGAAGACGACGAAAAATCCGCATACGCAATACATCCGCGATTGCACTGCCGACAGTAGAAACACACGCCCCGCTCGTCGTTTAATTTTTCGGTTAGAATAGAAAGCCGCGAAGGAATGACCGGAATCTGAAGGTTTTTTCCTGCCTTTTTAATCATCAACTCGTGCAAGCGCGGTGCTGGTGGTTTTTGAAAAATACCATCTGGTTCGCTGGGAATATTTTCCACCGAGCCAAAAATGCCAATCAACCGATCCACCTTATCGTAATATGGTTTAAAATCCTCATACCCAATGGGCCAATCATCACCCACACCCGATAGAGAACCCCGCCGAAAATCATCGGGACCAAACCGCAGCGAAATACGCCCCCAGTGATTCGTGCGTCCCCCCAACATCCGCGAGCGAAACCAGTGAAATTCTGTACCCGGTGCTGCCGTGTACGGTTCGCCCTCAATCTGCCAGCCGCCCCACGCTGCGTCAAAATCGCCAAACGCCCGCGTCGTACCCGCACCGCGCCGAGGTGACTCCCACGGTGGTTTCATCTGCGTTACATATTGCGCATCCGCCGGGTCGTAATAACCGCCCGCTTCCAGCAAGCATACCTTCGCGCCCGCCTTCGCCAGCGTGTAAGCCGCCATACCGCCACCTGCGCCAGAGCCTACTACCACCACATCGTACACGGTGGGTTCTTCTTTTATTTGAAATGCCATCTTTAAATATGGTTTTAGCTATTGATTCGGCTACACCTGCCAATTTAGTCGCTTAAATATAGGCAGTCGAGGCATATCTACATAGCAGTCGGACAAATATTTTCAAGAATCCGAAATCACAATTTCTAAAATTTAGTTTGTCTAACTTTTAGTTCTAAAAATAGACATCACATTCACAGAGAAAATTTCCAGAAAATTCAGTAATTCGTAGCGCTAAATACACTGGAACAAAATTTATTTACAACCTTCGGTTGAATCCTGTATGATAGAATAGAACACGGATTTACGCGGGTGCGACGGATTAGGGACGGATTTTCCGATACGCACGAGAAAAAATCCGCGTCCATCCGCCTAATCCGTGTCATCCGCGTTCCAATTATGCGATACGGGCTGTAAGAAGTGCAAGTGCGAAAAGTATATCTAAAATTAATTTTGTTACCCTGTACTAAAAACACCTTATTCAAATGAAAAACCTACTCCTTCTCCTGTTTGTCATTACACAAACTGCTTTTGCCCAAACTGGCAAAGAGAAAGTCTTAGTGACCGACCTGACCAAAATTAAGCAAATCAGCAATATTAATGTCTCGCCTGATGGCAAACGCGCGCTGTACACACTCCGCACGATGGAGCAAAATGACGAAAATAAGTTGGAATATGATTATCGTTCGCATCTATTTCTAACTGATTTTCAAACCGTTAAGCAAATTACGCGCGGCGTGGAAAGTGTGGGCGGCGCTACTTGGTCGCCCGATTCCAAACAAATCGCTTTTGCTCGAAGTGTGAAAGGTAAATCGCAAATTTTCATCATGCCACTTGACGGCGGCGAGGCGTACCAACTCACAGACGTAAAATATGGTACTTCCAACCCCAATTGGTCAAAAGATGGCTCGAAAATTGCTTTTAGTGTGAATTTTTCGATGACCGAACTGTTAAAAGATTCTATTTTAAATCCCAGTAAAGGCGTGCCTTCGTGGTCTACGGAGAAGCCGGGTTTTGCAAATAATGATTATTTGAAACCGAATAAAGACGTAAAACCCAATCCCGATGGCAATTTGGAGGAGATTCGCGCGTATTTATCGAAAGATGAAGAAGACAAAAAAGCGAAAGTTTTCAACCGTTTGAATTTTCAGGGCGAAGCGACCACGCAGCCCGAACTCACGTTTAATCATATTTTTGTAATCGAAGCTAAAGAAGGCGCAAAGCCGATGTCCATTACCGCCGGTTTTAGAAATTATGGCGGTGGCAACTGGCTCGACAATAGTAGAATTATTGCAAATCTTGATTTGGACAGTTTGCAACATCCTGACCGTGAACAAGATAACGCTATTATCACGATGAATGCCGATGGTTCGAATAAAAAAGTGTTGCTCGGCGAAAAAGGAATGAATTTTGGAAATCCCACATTTTCGCCCGATGGCAAAATGATGGCGTTTAGCAAATCTCCTTCCGAAGGCGTGAATTTTGGGAAATTATATTTGGCAAATGCCGATGGTACAAATGCCAAAGATGTAAATTTTGACCGTGCTGCCGGTAACTTCAACTGTCGAAAGATTCCAAATACGTCTATTTTACAGCACCTTCCAATGGTGGACAGCCGATGTATCGTTTAGATTCAAAAAGTTTAAAAGTAGAACAACTGACTGATTATGAGTCAGGTATCAATAGTTTTGGAATCACTGCCGATAAGATTTTGTATGCGAAAACGGAAGTTGCGAATCCGAACGAATTATACGTAGCCGATTTGCAACTAAAAAATACGGTCAAACTCTTCTCTCACAATGATTGGGTCAAAAATAAATCCCTCAGCTTTCCAGAAAAGCGCACCCTCACTAATTCTAAAGGTCAAAAAATAGAATACTGGATTATGAAACCCAGCAATGTAGAGGCTGGCAAAAAATACCCCCTGCTACTCAATATGCACGGCGGACCGACTGCCATGTGGGGACCCGGCGAGTTTTCGATGTGGCACGAGTTTCAATATTTTTGTTCGCAAGGCTACGGAATTGTGTACACTAATCCAAGAGGTTCAGGCGGTTAGGGACTTGATTTTCAACGTGCTAACATCAAAGATTGGGGCACCGGACCTGCCGAAGACGTACTCGCTGCCGCCACCGACGCTGCCAAACTCAACTGGGTGGACACGGCTCGGCAAGTCATTACCGGAGGTTCTTACGCGGGCTACCTTACTGCTTGGATTGTGGGGCATGACAATCGTTTCAAAGCTGCTTTTGCGCAACGGGGCGTATATGACCTCACCACTTTCTTAGGCGAAGGCAATGCGTGGCGCTTGATTCCCAGCTATTTTGATTACCCTTGGGATGATAAAAAAGAGCAAGTTTTAGCAAGCAATTCTCCGTATACTTTTGTGGAAAATATTCAAACACCGCTGCTTATCAAACACGGCGAAAATGACCTCCGCACCGGACCCATTCAATCTGAAATGATGTATAAATCCCTGAAAATCTTAGGCAAAGATGTAGAATATGTGAGGGTTCCCGGCGCTACCCACGAGCTTTCCCGCACCGGCAATGTACGCCAGCGGATTGATCGGATGCTGCGGATATATGAGTTTTTTGAACGATATATTCATTAAAGACGTGACAGGTTTTCAAAAACCTATTACGCCTTACCAATCCAATTTTAAACGTCGTACTAAATGAAAGTTTTTTTTATAATAATTACTTTCTTTATCTATTTAGGAAGTTCGTTTGGGCAAACGACCAATTTGGCAGATGTAATTTCACTTGACCAGATTGGGGAGGGAGATATTTTAGAATTTTTTTGTAACAAGAAATTGCTCTGAAAATCTCTGGTATTTAAAAATCAAAAACGCGCTGTTATATAATCAAAAATAGTATATCATGGAAATGTACGACAATGAAAATACGGTTCAAAAATCATTTAATATTGATTCTCTAACCGAAGCATCTTTACAAGCCCAATGGGCAGAATTTATCGAATTAAAAAAAGTCATCACCGAGCTTTCAAACCAGCAAAATAGACCGATTTCTATATTGGATATTGGCATTGGCAATGCTCGCATTCCAAAACACCTTTGCGGCATCGAAGAAATGTGGGAGCGCATTAGCGCCTACGACGGGACGGACAATGCGGAGCCGTGCGTAAAAATCGCCACGCAAGTCATCAAAGATTTAAATATTCAAAATAAAGTCTCCGTTTATTTTTTTGATGCACTGCATTTAAGTAAATGGAAAAAGAAATATGATTTAATTATTACAACTTGGTTTACAGCCGGTAATTTTTATCCAGAAAATTTTCCTTTTGATACCTACAACGCAGCGGAAAAAAGATTGGATTTATCCAAAAATGAAAAGTTTGAGCAGATTTTTTCAAGTGCTTACGCGCTGTTAAATCCTGGCGGCGCAATCGTGATTGGTGCGTGTTACGTTGATAATGAGCGCACTCGAAAAAAACAAGAGGCTTTGTACACCAAAATGGGTATGACCATCATCACCGACGCAACAGATTCATTTACCGCCACTAAAGAAGGTTTTTGGTCGCAACGATTTACAAAAGAAAAACTCTTGACCTATTTCAGCTTTGTCGAGCCTGAAAAAATTATGATTATGCCTTTAGATACTTATGACTACGCGACGCAGGTACGCATTCGAAAATAGTTTTAAAATCCTATCAAAGTGATAATTCCAAAGTGATAAAAAATAAGTAAGTTATAGTTCGACCTAAATAATCACTACATCCAAATAGCTAATTTACTTAATTTCTCCTTTTATTATGCAGTGGTGAATGGTCAATTATAAATGGTCAATCACTTACTTTAATTACGGTCGTTTAATCCATACCGCTTGCCCGCCGCCTGTCGCCAACTTTACATTTAAAATATCCGATTTCTTTACAATCCGCGTTTCTTTTACTAAATGATTTGGATTCGTATCCGCATCGTCTGCATCACTAAACAGTGTCGCCTCAAACGTACCTTCCGATAAAAAATCTAGCGGAATCAAGAGGGTGCGCGGCGTCCAGTCATTCATCGTGCCGATATACCAATCAGCACCCTTTCTGCGAGCGATGGTGATATAATTGCCAATTTGCGCTTGTAATACGCGCGTTTCATCCCACGAGGTCGGCACTTGTTGTAAAAATTCAAAACCGGGCTGATCTTTATATGCTTCGAGATAATCGCACACCATTTGTAAATAACTTTCAAAAACGACATACATTCCTAAATGATGACAGCGCGTTCCCATTACATTTGGCTCTGAAAAATTAGCTTTATAATCTTCTTTTGTGACAGCACGAAAACCGCCGGGATGATAATCGGTGGGACCGGCAATCATGCGCGTGAACGGAATCATCAAGTTATGTTCGGGGTCGCATTCTTTGCCCCACTTGAGGTTTTCAAGATTTAAAGCGCCTTCTTTCGTAAATTCATTGGGATACATTCGCGACAAGCCGGTGGGTTTGTACGCTCCGTGAAATTGTACGTGCAAGTGATATTTGGCAGCTAATTGTAATACTTTTTCCACCCAATTTACCATTTCTTGGTCATCTCGGTCCATAAAATCTATCATCAAACCTTTAATATTCCACTTTTCATATTGCGCAAATGCTGCTTCCAATTTTTCTGCTAACGGTTTCCAATGCACCCACACGCGGAGTCCAACACCTTTTTGCTTAGAATATTCGACAATCCGCTCCATTTCCAAACTTTCTACCGGGCGCGTCACATCTGCATTTAGTGGCGGCGGATCAAATCCTTTTCCCTCGCCGTAATACCAAGCGGTGTCCCAATATTCTACAATCGAATGAAATTCAATGTTATTCGCAGCACAAAAATCTATATAGTGTTTGTGTGTTTCAAAATTTTGCCCTACATAGAAATCCACATCTTTCAAAACGCCTCCGTTCCACCACGTCCAAGTTGCTTTGCCGGGCTTGAGCCACGACCAATCTTTGATGTTGGAAGGCTCATTTAAATTCGTTAAAATATTGGATTCCATTAATTTGCCAACATTATTTGCAATCATAATCACGCGCCACGGCGTATGATGTGGAAGAGTTGCTTTTACTTTTAGCTCGGTTTGATTGGGCAATGGCGATAATTTACTCGTCAAAGTGCGTCCCTCCGTTCGGGTCAAATACATTCCCGCATAATTTAATAAAGCCGCTTCTGTAATAGAAATATAACATTTGTCCGAAATTTGAAATAAAGTTGGCATATCCATTAACTGATTGGCGGGAATAGAATCTAATTTTGTCGTCGTGTAAAGTCCTTCGTGGGAAGTTTTATAATTTGGAAGATATAAAGTATTGACGGTTGGATTACTTGCAAATTGAAAAGTAGAATGCTCGTCTGTCAGTTCATAACTCGACCAATTGGCTTGTTTTGGAAATTCATACCGAAAAGCGATGCCGTCGTTGTAAGCTCTGATAATTAAATTAATTTGACGCTTTGGTTTTGAATTGCTAACTAATTCTACAACAGCTTCTTGATAATGGTTGCGTACGGTTTTCGCTTTGCCGACGACCAATTCATACGTCTCATCTGCTTTTTTATAACGAATTTTTTTAATGCGAAAATTTTTATCGAACGCTCCATTTTTAAAATCCAAACTCAATTTAGAATCCGAAATCACCGGCTGTCCTTGAAAGGAAACGGTGTAAGTCGGCGCTTGAGTCGTCATTTGAAAATTATATTGAATCGCTCCATCGGGCGAGGCGAGGCGCACGATTTTTTGTGCAAAAAGCAATTGACTCGACAACAAAAACAGAATAATAAGGCGCATTTTAATAGTTTTAAAGATTAAAATTTCATTTTTGCTACTGCAATTTAACACAAATCTTCCGTAACCCAGATAGCTATCGGGAACAAAGCTCGCAAAGATTTTACTGAAATTATTAAACCGTTTAATGCTTGCATTTTCTATTTCGCTGAACAAAGGAGAATATTCATTCTTTACCAATAGTACACATTTTGTTATAAAAAGCCTCTTTAAACCAATGAAACATGAAAAATTTTACCAAAGACGAAGCTTATAACGCCAAACACTTAGTAGCAGAAGGCGTTTGGCGAATGCAAAATATTTTTGTAAATCTGTATATGGTTGAGAATGAGATAGATGGAACTTGGGTTTTGGTAGATACCGGATTGCCAATAGCCGCGCCGAAAATAAAATACATGGCAGCCAAACTTTTTGGCGAAGATAGTAAGCCCACCGCAATTGTGTTGACGCACGGTCATTTTGACCACACCGGTTCCGTAAAAAAACTGGCAGAAGAATGGCGGGTACCCGTGTATGCGCACTACATGGAAAAGCCGTATCTCACGGGGATGTCGTCGTATCCGCCAGCCGACCCCAGTGTGGGCGGTGGTTTGATGGCGCGCACCTCCTGGATATACCCGATTAAACCGATTGACATTAGCGAACATCTCGCTATTTTACCAATAGATAGTAGCATTCCGCCGATGCCAGAATGGGCGTACGTACACACGCCCGGATATGCGCCGGGACACGTCAGCTTATTTCGTCCGAACGACAAAACGCTTATTGTAGGCGATGCTTTTTTGACGGCTAAACAAGAAACAGTCGTTGGTACTTTTATTCAACCAAAAACGATCACAGGTCCGCCGACCCATTTTTCCTATGATTGGATCGCTGCTGCAAAATCTGTACGAACTTTAGCTGCCCTACAACCCGAAATTGCCCTCACTGGACATGGTAAACCCATGCGAGGACAGGAATTACACACCAAACTACAGTGGCTGGCAAAAAACTTTGAAGCAGTAGCGGTCCCTAAAAAAGGAAAATATATAAATCAACCTGCTTTGGTAAATGAAAAAGGGGTGCAGTTGGTGCCGGATTGAGCGTAGTATTTGGTATCCAGTATCCTGTATCAGCGCAGCAAAATCAAAATACCCATTGCAAACAAAATTGCAATGCCGATGAGGATATAAAAGCTGAAGTTACTTTGTGATTTGCGGAAGAGGAGTTCCATGAGGTCGCGCCATTCGTATCTGCCCATGGGTTCTACGACCATCAGAAAATATTTTCGCTGTTTGAGGCGGTCTTGTTCGCCATGTTTTTTTAGAATAAAAAACTGCCCGTCGAGAAAAGCTAAATCGTACAATTCTGTGTCGTCTCCGTCGCTGATGAGAAATTTATTACCGCCCACCAAAAAGCGCCAATTACCGGTAGCTACATCTCCGTCGGTGGATTTGAGATACTCGCCATCGGGATTGAAAAAGTGCAGAATCGTTTTGTGAAAGCGGTCGTCGTCGCGTTTTTCCATCCAAGGTCGCATCAGGTAGAATTTCTCTTCTCGTAAGTCTTCGCTCCACGCACGCACTCTGGGCAAAATCAAGTCCAAATAGTCATCCAACGACTCGGCTCTGCCCATTTCTACCTTGAAGAGGTCGGTGATTTTATCTATGAGTTTGGTTTCCACACGCTTCGCTTTTTTTGAGAATCGGAAGATAGGAAAATAGGAGGATGCTCGGCACTCCTGCTGCTCTTTTTACAAAACTAAAATACCTTTTGTAAATAATATTAAAACAATTCAACAATATCCTATCCTCCCATCTTCCCAACTTGTTCCGCTATTGCGGAATCCTCCGCTTTCCTCCATTCACTCCGCTTTTTAAAATATTTAGAATTGACTAATAACAAGCCAAAAGATTCACCATTTTCTTTGGTATGCTTCGTGTGGTGTGCGCCGTGTGCACGTAGGATAGCGCGGGAATATTTAGAATCTAATTGTCGAAACCACTTAAAACGCTGGTGAATATAAACATCGTGAATTAAAAAATAAATCAAGCCATAAATAGAAATACCAACACCCACAAATAATAGCCAGTGATAAGGCGTGACCGCTCCAGCAATATAACAAAGCATACTTGGAATGGCGAACACCAGAAAGAAAAGGTCATTCTTTTCAAAAAAACCTTCTTTTTCATGATGTGGCTTATGATGGTCGGCGTGCCAGATCCATAACGCGCCGTGCATCAGGTACTTATGTGCCAACCACGCGATGAATTCCATCCCAGCAACCGCTGTCAATGTAACGAAAATATAAAATAGTGCTTGCATATTATAAGTTTTGTAATCACCAAACTTGTTTGGTGTTTTTAAATGACCAAACAAGTTTGGTCGCTACCCAAAATTCAAAATGGCGAAAAACAAAATTTGTAATAAAAACAATGCGACTGCCACTTTGTTCTTGACTTCCGTTTGTGTAAACGCAAAAATACACAACAAAGGCAGTGATACCAAAAACCACCCGATATAGTTTTGTAAAGGCGGCGCGCCATTCGCCCATGTCCAGAAATCATATCGAATGGCAACGGGTTCGATTAGAATATCCAATCCTACCATTAAAAGTGCGGCAACTATACTCTTCCATAGCCAATACCATTTTGATAACCAATGATTTACGGTGACACCGATGGAGTAGGAGAGGAGCATCCAATTGAAACCGATCAGCAAAGGCGTATCCCAAACTTTTGGTCCGAGCACCCATCCATACATATACGACCCAAAAAGCTGTCCGGTTTGCACACCGTACACTTCTGCCCCAAATCCAACAATGTAACTAAGTACTAAATAAAAAGCAATGCGGCGGTTCCAATCAGGATGAAACGCAAGCATAATAGCCAGCGAAAATAACAAATGAATAGGGGTCAATAAAATAAAAGCCGAATGCACGGAGGTCGCAATTCCCACGATTCCAGCCACATACAAAATCGTAAGTATACCAATAGCCGCCGTTTCAGCGGGTATGGTTTTTTGTAAGATAATGATTTCCTGTTTTAATAACATGGCTCACAGTTTAAGTGATTGACCATTTATAATTAATCATTGACCACAGCGTAAGAAATTGATAATCAAATCAATATTCTATTTGGCTATGACGTTATTCAGCTTGAACCAATTAAGTAATTGAGCAAATTTATTTTATAAAATATTTTTAACTTAAACTATCGTTTGTCAGTGTTTTAAGGGATTGCCTACTTACTTATTACACCATTATATCATCCACGATTTTTGCGGAAAGCAATGCCAAAGGAATACCGCCGCCCGGATGGACGCTACCACCGCAGAAATAAAGATTTTTGATACGCCTGGAAAAATTAGAATGCCGCAGGAAAGCCGCCATTCGATTATTGCTGCTCGTGCCGTATAAAGCGCCCAAGTGGGACGAGGTGCGACTTTCAATCGTACGCGGGTCTAAAACTGCTTCATATTCAATGAGTTCTGAAATATTTTCAGACAAAATCCGACTTAGTTTTTTAAGAATATTTTGTCGAGCTTCAGCAATAAGTGCGTCCCAATCCTGACCAGTATTGTGTGGCACATTTATCATCGTGAACCAATTTTCACAACCTGCTGGCGCATCTTCTGGTGTAAGTTTGGATGTAATGTTGATGTAAATAGTTGGGTCTTTATAAATCGTACCGGCATCAAGGTGATCAAATTCCTGTTTATAATCATCGCTAAAAAAAATATTATGTAAATTCAATGCTGGAAATTGTTTTTTAATTCCCCAGTACAAAATAAGTGCAGACGTAGATTTTTGTTGGTTTAGAATTCGATTCGGTTGCTTTTCATTGGGTAGCAATTTTTTATACACATGAAAAACGTCCATATTACTAATAATCCGGTCGAAATATTGAACTTCATTATTTACTTTTAAACCGACGGCTTCACGGTTATTCACTTCAATTGCTTCTACATTTGTATTAAAATGAAATTGTACACCGAGTTGTTTTGCCAAATTATAAATTGAAGTTGTAATATGATACATTCCACCTTTCGGATAAAATGCGCCAATGCCATATTCAAAATGTGGAATAATCGTGAGCAAACCCGGCACTTTGTAAGGATTCGAGCCATTGTAAGTCGCATAGCGATTGAAGAGTTGAACGAGTTTTGGATGTTGCAAATAGCGCTCATTCACGGCGTTCATCGAAGTGAAAAGGTCGAGCGTAGGTAATTTAAAGAGGGTTTTTAAAACGCTTTTATTCAGCCAAGTATCGAGGCGATGTAAAGATTTTTCGAGAAAAATACGTCCGGTGAGTTGATATTTTCGCTGACTATCTGCCATCATTTTTTCTAATCGGTCAGACGTAACGCCCAATTTTTGGGCTATTTCTTTTCCAAACGCTGCTTGATTCGCGTAAGCCGTCAGTCGCGTTCCATCTTCCCAAAAATAGTTACAAACCACTGGCAGCCGTTGATATTGAAAAGGCAAATGTGGCTCCAAACCCGTCACAGCAAACAATTCATCTACATATTGTGGCATGGTAAACAAGGACGGACCTGCGTCAAAGCGGTAGCCATTTCCGTGCAATTCTGATAATTTGCCACCTGGATACGCATTGGCTTCAAACACAGTCACTTCATAGCCCCGATTCGCCATGCGCACTGCCGAAGCCAACCCTGCAATCCCTGCGCCGATGATTCCGATTTTCAAAAGCTGCAATTTTATTTGACGTGCTTAACAAAGATTTGGTGGGAAGGTTTTTATTATATTGCAACAATTTATTTACTAAAGAAGTGATTTTTGGAAAAATGCGTTTACTCCTTTTCATCCGACTGTGGTAGCGCCGGTTTTTGAAAAATAGTGCTTACTGCAATTGCAAAATCAGGTAGGACGGGCGCAGCAGAGCAGATATCTTCCTTTTTACAAATCGTCATATTACGACCATGATAAACATTTACTTGTTCTAATTCCGGTAACAACTGCCAAATAACTTGCACACCGGCTCGCTGATAATCTTGTACTTTACGCTGCGTTTTATTAATTTTATCATTTTTAGAAATGACTTCAATCACAAACTGCGGCACTTGATTCTCATCGTGAGCCATTCGAGCGATTTGCGCTTCTGTAAAATAAGCTATATCTGGTCGCCGATGATTTTCTAAAAAGAAGGAATCGGGTTCTGAAACTAACCAACCTTTCACTTTTCCAGCGATTTTAAGCTCTTCAAAGAAATTTAATATATTTACTAAAATAAATAATTGGGTATAGTTCATTGCACGTTCTGTTTTTTCTACAATACCGTTGAGCCACTCGTACTTGTACTTGTCCTCGCGGGTTAGATAACGGTTTTGAAATTCCGACCACGAAATTTTTTTAGGTTGGGCTGGGTTATCTGTATACTGACTTGCTGCTTGTACCATCTGTTTGTTATTGAATTGACTATAAAGGTAAGAATTTTAAGAAAGGTAAACAAGATTAGAAAATCGGAACTTACCGTGCCATTAGCAACATTCCTAAAAATATTCTACTTTTACTCCTTGCCGCAAGCTACTCTATCGCGGTCTCGCCGCAAGGTGAGAATGAGGAAAGTCCGGACAACGTAGAGCGCCACGCCACCTAACGGGTGGGGTCTTTCTGCAAAGAGAGGCACGGAAAGTGCAACAGAAACATACTACCGACGACGAAGTAAGGAGGGGTGGGCAAGCCCGCCTTCGCCAAGCTTCGGCGGGAAAAGGTGAAATCGTGCGGTAAGAGCGCACGCGCTGCTCAGGTAACTGACGGTGGGGCAAACCCCGTGGGTTGAAATGCCACATACATTCTGATTCCGCAAGGAGTCGCGTTGCTCGCGCGGTTTGTTCCTCCCGGAGCAAGTCGGAAGGGGTAGGCAGATACATCCTGATTGTGAAGTCGGGAGTAGATAAATGATAGAGACCAGTCTACGGATTGGATTACAAAATCCGGCTTATTGGCTTGCGGTAGCTTTTTTTTAATTAAAAATTA
>CAZJXN010000088.1:3120-23213 GCA_964549655.1 uncultured Saprospiraceae bacterium | reverse complement strand
AAATTCACCATCCATTTCACCTAACTTGTGTCGATTATTTATGGCAAACTACTTAATAGGAAATTTAGTTGACAAAGTTGACAATTTAATAATAACTGGAACTCAACAGGTTGGAGCAGGAATATATCATCCCTCTTTACATAATCAGTCGGGAGATTTCATTACAAACTTAAATTTTCGACCTGCTTCTGAAGCCGCTTTAGCGGATGAATTTATAGACAATACACATCCAATAATAAAAAATCGACTTGAGTATTTAGATTTTCTAAATAGGAATAATTTACTTGATGCGCCTGAAGCAAGTATTGTTAGCGCGGGAAAATTTGCTAGTCATGCAGAAATTAGAGTTTTAGATGAGGCTATTAAAAAATTGGAAGACTTAGAAGGAATTCCAAGAGGTAGCTTTCCAGAAAGCCGATTAGACGAGTTTACTATATTTGTTAAATTTAGAACAGGAACTTGTCCTCCAAGGTGTGTAGCCTGTTGGCATATTTCAAATGGTGTTTTAATGATTGGTAATGATTAATTTTATATTATGAAAAGGAAGGTTTCAATTGAAGAATTAAAAATTGAAGAGATAAATGACAGAGTCTTTACTACACTCTCAGGTACTCCTTTTACTGGAATAAGGAAATACATGAGTATCCTCGATAATTCTTTACAAGAATTCGAATTTCAAAATGGATTAGCAATGGGAATTTGTAAAGAATATTTTCCAAATACAACACTTAAACGTATCGGGGTTATTAATGATGATGCCAGATGTGGATATGAACTGGAATATTATCCCACAAGCGAAGTACGTAGATTCACAGTATTTGATATGGAAAATTTAATTGAACTTATTGCAGTAGATGAAAAAGGTTATAGAAAAGAAAAGTTTCTTATTAGTGAGCAAAATGATTCGCTTATAAAGAAATGGCAAAAAGATAGAGAATACTATTTTGAAGAGGGTTATTATAACAACAACTTTGATATAATGCCATATTATGAAGAGCAAAATGTACTTCGAGAAAAAGTTATTTGCGAAGATTATCTACCTGCGCCAGTAAAATATATTGCAGGAGTAGACGTAGGGTATAACGAATTAGAAAATAAGATGATAGCAGGTATTGTAATCTTGGATTCCGTAAGTTTAGAATGTATAGAAACCGCTACTTATGAGAGCGTCATCAATTTCCCGTATATACCAGGTTTGTTCTCTTTTAGAGAGGTTCCTCCACTTTTAGAAGCATACAAAAAACTACGTACAGAGCCAGATTTAATTATTTGTGATGGACATGGTATAGCTCACCCTAGAGGAATTGGCATGGCTAGTCATTTAGGAATTGAGTTAGACAAACCAACTATTGGGTGTGCCAAAAATAGATTAATTGGAGCATATGATTCTATAGAAAAAGAGAGATCGTCCATCGCATCTTTAATATTTGATAGCAAAGAAGTGGGAAAGGTTTTAAGAACGCAAAACAACATCAAACCTGTATTTATATCTACTGGACATAAGATAAGTTTAAATACCGCTTGTGAATGGATTTTGCACTTAACACCTAAGTTTAGATTACCAGAAACAACTCGAGTAGCTAATTCTTTAGTTAATCAAATACTTAAAGAACGTACTGATTTATATGAATCATAATGATTTTCAATTGAACTAAAAATTTTAAATAAAATGTTATATTCAGTTTTACATTCCCCAAGGTTTTTACTTGCATTTTTTTTATTATTCTTCAATGTAATCAATAATTATGCCTCTATTTCTATTGTAGAAATCAAACCAGCTAGTGCTGAAGGCATTTGTGATGGTAGTATGACAGTCATAGTAGATGGTACAGCAAAGCCCTTTAAGATTTCTATTACAAGCTTAAGGTATAGTTATAAAATAACAACTACTGGCAGACTCGCTATCCCCAACCTCTGCCCTGGGCAGTATCAGGTAGAGGTAACAGACCGGTTTGGGTGTAAGAAGACTTTTACACCTACGGTAGGAGTAAATTGTCGGGTTACATTAAATGAACCTACTATCATTCCCTCCTGCACACCCGGCGGCGGCTCTATCAGCTTTACGCCGCAAAATGGCACGCCTCCTTACAGGTATAAATGGCGCAATGTGGCGGGTACTTTTGCTAAATTGGACGTAAATCCCGTAACAAATCTTGCTCCTGATGAATACCTTGTCACTGTCACCGATGCCAATGGCTGTAGTGCCAGCACGACGACTCCAATTTCCACGAAGCCTACGGGTGAGGATGCCATCTATCCTTACATAAAGAAAGTAGAAGTGAATGTGACAGTGAATGGAGTAGATATTTTGATATATGAAGGAGCATGGACTTTGTCGGCTTCTAATTGCGTAATTTATAGAGGTGATACCAAACCCATTGTACAGGAAGTGTATGATGCCATCAAAAATGGACAGGCAGGTATAAAAGTTCATGCTACTGCAAGTAAAATATTGGATGACCTGAATATAGACCTGCCCAGTACAAATGAAGCAGCACCAGCTAAAACCAATATTGGTACTACGTGGAATTTTACTTATCCAGCTTCCGTTTCGGCGAGTATGATTGTTAGTAATGCTATTGAAATGCCCATTCATTTTACGGGCGAAGATGCAAGAGGAGATAAACTGTTGAAGTTAAGAACTTTGAGTAACGACCTCACGCAATGTGCGCCTTTACCTACGCTGGGTAAAAACTGTGAGTGGACCCCAAAACCTGCCGAAGGTACAGATAATGTACACGTCGTAAAAACGTCCTGCATTTCTGCGAATTTTAGTATAGCACTGGGCAGTACACAGTATGATTGCGCTGACTTAGCAAATGTCTGCGTAGCAATAGAAAATGGCGGTAATGGCACGTACTCCTTTCAATGGGAAACGGGGCAAACCGGCGCTTGCGTAACAAATCTTACTCCCGGACAATCCTACATGGTGACGGTAACGGGCGCGTGTGGGCAGGAAAAAAGTAAGTCTATTCTGGTGCCAGTTTCTACTGCCGCTCCATTAGCCATTCAAAATGCAACCGTGAAAGGCTATTGTGGTACTACCCAAGCAGGCTCCATGAATGTGACTGCGTCTTTTGGGCATCCACCATATGGCTATAGTTGGAGTGCAGATAATGGCTTCACTGCAACTACCAACAGTCCGCAAATTAGCAATCTTGCAACAGGACAATACTGTGTAACAGTGACCGACCAATGTAATCAATCGGCAAGCATTTGCCGTATCATTACGAATGTATCCAGCACCATCACAGTAGAAGAAGTACAAAAAATTCCGGCTTGTAGCACAGATGGAACAGGTAGTTTGGTAAATATCAATGTTTCACCGGCGGGAATGTATGAGTATCGGTGGAGCAATGGGGCTATAACAGAGGATATTCAAAATGTAGCTGCGGGAGCTTATGTGCTCAGCGTTACAGATGAGAATGGTTGTGTGACCTCAAAACCTATTACGATACAACAAAATCCACCTATTATATTAGAGGATGTGGAGGATGCCATTTCTAATCCTACATCGTGCGGAGCAAGCGATGGCGAAATTTATTTCCGCTTTGGAGGTCCTGCCGGAGGTACACCAGGCTATGATTGGACATGGAGTAACGGGGATCCTGGCAGAGGACACATAGTAGGTCTCTCTTCGGGAGTTTACACGCTCACTGTTACGGATGCAAAAGGGTGTAAAGGGACATTCGATTTAGAATTGATAGGAGAAGACGAACCCCAAATTTTGAGTGAAACTGAACCAAGTTGTATAGATAATCCAGTAGGGCGTATTTCGCTATTTCTTTATTTTGAAGCTGCTCCCCCTACGCCAAGAACTTATACTTTTAATTGGGATGTTTTGGAAGATGCAAGTGGTGTTAGCGAATATAATGTAACGGGACTTCCTCCTGGTAACTACACCGTAACCATTACAGACGACACACATTCTTGTGGGGGAGATCTTATTAGAACTTACACAATACCTGCTTTAACTGCTGAATCACCGCTGCAAGTAGAAGGAGTGGTCACGAAAACTTGCCCAGAAAATTCGTCTGGCAGTATTCAATTGCAGATAAGTGGTGGCGTACCTTTTCCCCCAGATTTTTATTACTCGCCTTATGAGATAAGTTGGGAAAATCCAAGTTCTTACGATAACAAAATAGAAAATTTAGAGGTAGATAGTTATCACGTAACAGTAACTGATTATTGTGGTAATTCTATAATTAAAGAGTTTGATGTAGAAACCGATCCAAGTTTATTTTTTGATGTAGTAGCTACTGAAATTAAACACATCACGTCGGCAGAACCTGTTGGGAGGATATCCATTGCGCCAACTGTAAACGGCAATTTCTCCTATAAATGGAATAATAACGCTACTAGTACGAATATAACCAATCTACAATCGGGTAGCTATACTGTGACTGTAACAAATAACTCAACAGGATGTAAAATAATACGTAATTACGTAGTAAAAGGCTGCTTGGAAGTAGAAAATTTCGATGTGGTTATAACTGGTGGTTCTGCTTTAGATGCAAATCAGCCAATTAAATTTGAGCTATTAATCAAACAAGGTGATGGGCTTTTTAGCGACGAGATTCCTACGGGATATTCTATTATCTGGAAGCAACCAGTGCAAGAAACAATATTGGGATATGGAAATACATTGACTTTAAGTAGCACTTATCCTCACAATAGTGTACGAGCTATTATTTCTAATGGGTGTGGTAGTAAAGAAGTTTTTAGAAGTATATTAAGATGCAATTCACCAAACAGCAGTTTAAGTTCTTTTTTTATTGTAAAGAAAGAGATTCCTTGTATAGGCTCTAATGATGGAAGTGTGACGCTCTCAATTCCTAGCCCTTCGGTAGCAGAAGTGTCAGTAAAATTAAATAATATTCAATTACCTTCATATAAACAAGGAACAAATACTATCATTAATATTGGAAGCCTTTCAGGAAAACAGCCGTACACTATCGAAATTACCATCGGAGCTTGTGTTTTTGTTTTCGGTTTTGAGTTAGAAGAACGAGAGACTACCAAAGAATTTGATCATGTTGATAAAGTGAATTCAATATGTTATTATAAGCAAAGCTGTGATGATGTAAATTATGGTGATGAATTGTTCCAAGAACAGGCAAGGGTAGAATGGAATAAAAGTGGATTATTTAATTCTTGTAAAGCCTCGATGTATTGTAGAGACAGAGGTGTAGGATATAAAGATTTTGCATCTAGATGGGTTTATGCCAAGGAATATCAATACATTTTAAATAATAGTGGTAATATTGACTATATGTTATCGCTTTCTAATCTATTTGAGGACGACAATTTATGTAGAAAAGTATTATATTGTCAAGGCGACTTAAACATGATAACTAGTGTACCAATTGGTCCTCGACTTACTTTTAATTCACGTCCCAATAATTTCACCTCTGATGAACCATTGGAAATAAAACCAGATGGAAATGGTTGTTTAGATATAAAATGCCGCAGTTTTCTTGTTTTTGGCAGTAACACACACAAAGCTTGTCCTAATGAAACAGATACCCCCTATGGAGTTACTCGTCCCGAGGCAGTTGATAATTGTCTAGTGAGAAGTGGAAATGTTTATGAATTATTTATAATATATACGGTTTTAAAAAATCAGCTTCTTACTCTTCAAGGGACTGAACTTGGCGATTTCTTAGAAAGAAATGGTAACGAAACTTGGGCAAAGTGTGCGACTGTAACTTATTGTTCCAAAGATTTAAGTGTTGTTGGAGACAATAGAGCCTCCGTGAATTGTGAATCACTCATTCCTTCTTGTGACGGCAATGGATTTGTTGGGCAAGCCTGTACACCCTTTCCAGTCAAAGATGAAAACAATAATACTTTAGGGTATAGAGTAATGTGTATAGGTTCAGGAGGATTTTGCAGTCCAAAAGTAAAAATAATTAATAATTGTGAAGTCCCTCCGGGTAAGACTGTTGATTTGAAAAAGACATGGAATGATGTTAAGGATTTTTTTAAAGATGCAGCTGATGGTGCAGGAAATGTAGCTGAATCAGTTAAAACAGCAGCAGTTGATGCGGCAAATTTTACTTTTGAAGCTGCTAAGGGCGCTGTCAAATTTCTATCAGGTATTTTTGACTCTGGTCCTGCTTGTCCAGAATGGCATTTACTTCCAGAAATGGAACAAGAAGAATTATTTCCAAAGATCATACTTGACACTTTTCAAAATGAGATATTACAGAATTTTGGCACAGCCCAATATGTAGGAATACCTATACCTCGTGGCATATTAAGAAGCAGTGATAATACAATATATCACAAGTATGATGACTCTGAAGATCAAATTCAGAAAGATATAACTGCAAATTTAGAATATGCTATCGAAGATTGGGACTATGAACACTTTATCTACGTGCGACAGATACTAAAAGGAAAGGCATCTGAATTAGTTTTTGAAGATAGTATTGTAGCCTGGATTAATAATATTGCTGCAGACGCATCATTTAGTGTTAAGCATTTATCTTCTCAAGGATACAACATCGTTTTAGGAGGCACTTTTAAAGGTGATTTGATTTATGATTCAACACTTGTAGCGCATTCTGATAGTTTATCTTCTTTCTTATTTAGAATTGATAAGGATGGAATGCTAGTAAATGCACACATTATTGAAAATATAACTTCTGCTGACGATGTCTTTTTCTCTGAAAACCTAAATCGTTCCATAGCCATTGCTGCCAAGCATAAAGGTGAAATGAAGGTAAATGGTACTTCTTTGGGCTTAGGCACGAGTGCTGGTTTTGCTACTTTGAGAATAGATTCTTTGGATCAGGTGCAGCTTATAAGAGATTTAAAAGGTGGAGCCAATATGCGGTTATTAGACATCACTTACACGGCTGATTCTACAAATGGGCATTTTGCAGTAGCCATGAGTGGCACGGATACTTTAAATGCGAATGGTGAATTTGTTTTCAAAAGTAATACGCCACGTTTAAATATAACCACCTTTGACCAAACTGGTGTAATACAATGGCGAAAAGCTGTTTTGGCAAATAAGATTAACCTGAATAAATTTGACATGGCTTATACGTATAGCGACAGTTTATTTGTAGGTATTACTTTCCGAGATACGATGTCTTTTTTGAATCAAGTTTTGCAAAGTAGAGGTGGAGAAGATATTGCATTAGTAAAAGTAACACCAAATGGAACCTCCCACTGGCATAGAAATTATGGTACATCTGAAGATGAAAATATTTCCAAACTGATGTACAGCTATGGAATCCTATATTTTGGTGGAGAATTCACAGGAAGTACGGGTGACAAAACAATTGGTAAATATGTATTTAGCAATCTTATAGAAGCGAATACAAAATCTTACATTTCTTACATCTATGATGAAATTCCACCTACAGATGAAACAGCCGAACTTCGGTCATCTGACTACATGGCTCTACAGTCAAATTCAAATACAGAGGTAATTTCAGCGGATATTGAAGTATATCCTAATCCTTTCACAGGCAACTTTACCGTTAGAACGAATGGGCAAGAAGTGAGTAAGATAGGAATTACGAATTCAATGGGACAGTCTGTTTATAACTTCGATAGTGGTGATTTAAATCAAATAGACATTGATTTTACAGGTAAGGAAAATGGCTTGTATTTTGTAAAGGTTTATGGAATTTCAGGGGTATTAATTGGAACTGAAAAAATTGTAAAAATTGATTGATGATAGAGTTTTTTTTAATAGGCTTGTGGCTATGCAATTCGTTGATTTCCAATACTTTTTATTGAATGGAGAAGTATACAAAATGAGATAAATTTATTTAATATAAAGCACGTACCATTTGGTAAATTAATATTCTACGAGTTTTAGATTAGTGTAGAAAATTTGGCGTTAATTCATGGTTCAATGCCCAATTGCACCGCTTTTTGTAAGATGAATTGATACCGCGCTCGGGCTTGCAGGATACGCGAATCGTTTGGCTTGGCGGTCACAAAAAAGAGGTGGTACGGCTTTCGTTTTTGAACGCCCATTAGAACTACGCTATCGGCTTGTGCGCCATCCATGTAAAAAGCCATTTGTCGCCAATAGTCGTATTGGTTACAAGCGTTTTCAAACGCTTCTTGGGAGTTGCAGGAAGTTGTTTTGAGGTCGAAAATGGTGCTGTTGTCTCCATTGAGTTTATTGATAATCGCGTCTATTTTTGCTTTGCAGGGTAGTCCGGTGGTTGCGTCTGTCCAAGTGATGATGCTTTCTATGCTTGTGCTTTGCTGGATTGTTTGTATTGTGCCATTGGCGGTTGCCGCGTCGCGCATTTGGTAGATGGTTTTCAGCTTCGATATTGGAAGGTAGTAGTCTCTGATATCAGCAACGGTTTCCGGTTGCAATAACAGTTCGTGAAAAGCGGTGCCAAAAACAAAGATGCTGCGGCTGGGTCGTTCGGTACGATTGAGTAGTTGGTTGCGGATAGTACCGAGGTGAGAGTTGCTGTAAGCAGGAATGTTCCAATACGGGTCGGCGGGGTCAAAGGCTTTCCAACCTTTATCGGTGTAGTGATTTATCAAGTGGATGAGTGACACTTGGGAGTGCGTTGGGCTGGTTCTTTCCCAGTGCTGGCGGATGGCGGTCCATTCGGTTATGGTTAAATTGTGACGGATAAAGAAATCGTGTGCAGAGACGATGTAAGTTCCGAAAGTGCGCATTGATTTGTTTTTGATGGTGAAAAAATCCTCGCTGGGTGCTGCCCAAAGCGGAGCAAATAGCCCCCTGACTTGGTTATCCAAGTCGGGGCGGGGCTGAAATGTGTACCTAATTTTGAGGAAGTAAAAACGAATTTAGCCGTTCGTGTTCTTAGGGAAATCCAATTTTAGCAACCTGTCTAACGCGTCGGGTGCTTGGTTACCTTGCTCCGCGCAAAAACATTCTGTATCGTCCGACCACGCTTGCGCATTAGCTTCGGCGGACGCAGGAAATTTACCTTCTGCAATGGCGTTATCGGTTAGTTTTTCCAATCGCTTGGAGTTCATTAAATCCCCTTGTGTGCGCGTCTTAAAGTAGCTGCGTTGCGCTTGGCGCATTTCGGTTACGAGTTGTAGAAATTCGGTGTAAGTCATGGTTATTTATTGGTTTATAGGTTATTGAACTCGGTTTCCAATTCAGCGATTTGTCGATTAATTTCTACCTGTGCCGCGCTCCTTGCAGCGGTAAGTATCTCCTTGTCGCCCTGGAAATCTCCGTTGAGGTAGAATGCGTTGCTTCGTCCCAGTTGTATATAATCTTCTTTTTCGACGGTTGATTTCATGCGGCAAAGCCGTTTTAGTCTGGTCGCTATTTCATTTCCTTTTTGCAATTGCGCTGGTGACATCTTGTTTTTTTTTGGATAATTGATTAAAGAATACGGCGGTTGCTTCCTCTCCCTCTTCGAAGGTTGGTAGCTACCGCCGTGTTGACTACTTCGCGCTGCTGGCTGCTTGCGGTAGAGCGTCCAGTTCCTCCGTATCGGTGTCTGCGGCTTCCTTCGGTCGCCACAGGCTTGCCGAAGGTGATGCCAGTTTTGGCAACTCGTGATAATTCAGATTTACAATCATATCTTCATCATCCTTGACGGTACTTGGCGGTAGATGCGCAAACCTTCTATGGCGAGTGCTTGCGCGTCGTACAGGTCGCGGGGTACGGCTGTGAAGTCAAATTCTGCGATGTAGTATGTGCTACCAGATGTCTTACTGGTTTTCGATTCCGGTTTCATGGTGAGAATGACCTCATCCAATCTCAAATCTTCGTAGAAAAGTTCGGATTGCAGTCGCTCCAAGTTCTCGACGCTGTAGCCGTGCAGCATGACAGTGCAAAGTTGATTGCCACCGTTAAGGAAAAAGAGTTCTGCCCATACATTGCGTCCGCGCTCAAATAGATTGGATTTGAAAATTCGTGCAGCTACCGGCATAAACTTGAATTCCGCTCCTGCTTTGGTAACGGGTGTTTCGCCATTCAAATTGACAACCCCTTTGCTTGCATCAAAACGGTATTGGCGCGGCTCTCCAGTGAGGTACTTGGCTTCGCGGATAGCACCTGTTGATTTGTCGAGGTGATTTGCTACGTCGAGCGATGGTAATAACTTGTTTTTGTCCATGATATGGTTGTTATAATGAGTGAATAAATAATGTAAACAAATGGCGAGTTATCGCACTCGCCGAGCGTGTTGTGTCGTGTACAAACGGTTGGACATTTTCAGATTTCACAAAGGAATTCCTATGGGAAGGGCACATTCTCAAAAGTCCGCCCGACAAAAACTAAGCCCTGCGCATCTTCTTCTTGCTCCTCTTCTTCTTCGTATGGATAGCTGCCGCCGTGACAGGTTTCAAAATCTGCTTCTGCGGCGGCTACTCTTGCTTTTTCAATGGATTCAGATAATTCTTTCATGTGTGTAAATTGTTATTTGTGGAAGAGTTTTAAAATGGTAAATCGTCATTAGGTCTTTGCAAACCTATCTGAAAGCCGTCATTCCAGCTTGCGCCATTTAGCTTCCAAATTTCATCCTGTACCTTACGCATGAGGGGTCTAATTTCTCGCTGTATGCGCATGAACTCGTCGAAATTGTGGGTGATGCTAATGAGTGATGTAATTTTTATATCCATCGTGCAAAGTACGCGGTGTAGCTCTCTTGCTAATTGTATGCCGCTTGGTTCTTGCTCGGCAGGCTGCCCAACTTGCTCAAATGCCGGATACTCAATGCCGATTTCTGCGTTGGTGTAAGGTTGGTGTGTTTCAAGGTACATCGCTTCTGTTTTTATGCTTCTCAAATATGATGCAATATAGCGTATTGCGCAAAAATACGCAAATAATCCGCTATATTTTTTAAAATTATTTTGAATGATTTTTTTAAGTTTAATATTGAATGAAGGGCAAAAATCAATACCCTATTAATATTAATCTTATAAAGTAAAGTAAAAAACTTGCGTATATGCGCAAAAATGCGTACTTTTGAGTAAAATTACGTAATATGAATCTATTGATAACAGGAAGTCGGAAATACAATAACTATGAGGAACTGCAACGCATCGTAAACGAATTCCGAATACACTGCGCACTGTTGTATGGCGAAGATGTGGATACCATCCTACATGGTGGGGCGGCGGGAGCCGATACACTGGCAAGCGAATATGCGAAGCGAAACTACCTAACGGAAAGGATAGTAAAACCCGACTACGAAAATCACTACCACAAGACAGCACCATTGGAGCGTAACTCCAAACTGGTAGCAGAAGCCGATGTCGTGCTATGCTTTTATCAAAAGGAGCAGGGCGGTGGGACGCTTAATACTGCAACAAAAGCAATAGCCGCAGGTAAAATGACATGGGAAGTGCTGCACGGAAAAGTAACGCAACACGCGCCAAAAATAACGCTCGGACTCCTAAGCCTGACGCTGTAAGAAATACGCTGCTGCCCTGACGGAGGGAGTGAGCAGACAAGGGAAAAAGCGTAAGGAAAACGGCATAAAAAAAGTAGCGGCTTTGCCGCACCGCTGTCCCCGAAAGAGCAAAGAACCAGCCCCAAAGGGCGAGCCCAGTGCAAAAAGGAAGCAAAACGGCAGAAAAGCAACGAAAAAGCCGGTGCCATTAAAAGGCGGCTGGTGCGGCAGCGCAAGGTGGAACGCCGACGAAGGAGGTGCGCGCGTTGGCATTGTGGGAAGGAGACCTTGCGCCGCCAGTGGGTTTGCTTTGAGCCAGCCGACTAACTTGCACTGGCTTTTTCGTTTGCTGGCTGCTGTGACTACTTCTTTTGCGCTGGCTGTCCTGCGGGATGGTTTTGGCTCTTAGAGTGGGCGTATTGGGCTTGTGGGTTGGCAGCGCCGCAGGCACATCCAAAAAGGTTTTGCCGCTTTGGTGGGTTGGCGGAAGTGCTGCCTGCTGTGGGTTGGACTTCAATTTGTCAGAAGCAGGCTGCATGAGCGGGTTGGAATGTGGGTTGTTGCAATACAGGTGTGATTGCGTTGAGATTTGGGCGGCTCACTCCTGTAGTGCTGTGAATTAGCTTTTGTTATTAAAGTTGCCTAACTTTCAATAAGGTGAAGGGGTTCAAATTTATACTCATCGGGGGCACCCAGCGGGGAAACGTCGTTTTTCTCCGCTATTTTTTTGCCATTTTATTATTTATAAGTCGGTGATTACCAATGAAAAATGTAAATAAAGGTCAATGACAGGAGTTCGCAATTCACTTTATATTATTAAGTCAAATATTTTAGCGTCAATCGGAAATGTTGATGGAATATAATCTGTTAAATTCAAGCTCACACGTCTCCATTCAAAATAACATTTTATAATTTTTATATATGACGATCACCTATCGCACTGCACATTTAACAGATGCCGCATCTATTGCGTTGTTGCATACGCAGAGTTGGCAGCGGCATTATCGGGGCATTTGGAAGGATGCGTTTTTGGATGGTCCGGTGATAGAAAATCGCTTGACCGTATGGCAAAAGCGACTACAAACACCCGCCGAGAATCAGTATGTGATCGTTGCAGAAATGGAAGGGCAAATGGTTGGGTTTGTTTGTGTATTCGCGGAGGAAGATGTAATATTTGGCGCATTGTTAGATAACTTGCACGTTTCCAGTGAGTTGAAAGGACATGGCATTGGAAAAGAATTGATGCGACGAGCAGCGACGTGGGTGTACGAACGAAACGCGACTTCTCCACTTTACTTATGGGTATTGGTCAAGAATGAAGCTGCCCGACAGTTTTACGACCGTTTGGGTGGCGTGAATCAGGAAATGATTGCAGTCGCCAATCCGGACGGAAGTTTTTCGGATTGCTATCGGTATGTGTGGAAGGATGTAAAGCGCTTAATGTCCTAAACTATCGTTTTTATATTTGTTTAAGCATATTATTATTTAGTTTAAAATAAGTAGTCCGACCTAAATAACAGTCATATCCGAATAGCTAATTTACTTGATTCTTCCTTTATTATGCGGTGGTCAATAATCAATCACTTATTATACCATTTTAGATGCCAGAAGTCAGATGCCAGATGCCATAATTAGCTGTAAAACAGTGTGTTATAAAATTAAATATACGTCATTATGTATTGAAAATGGTATTAATGAGCATTCGCGCAAACGAAAAAAATTATTAATAAGTTTGATAGTGGTAGGTTATAATTTTAGAGTAGCGTATATTAGCGTACTTACTACTTTACAAACACAAAAAACAAACCATGAAAGACTTTTCTCGCCGCACGTTTTTACAACATTTAGGGTTGGGTACGACCGCTGCTTTTGCATTGCCTTCGTTACTGACGCATTCTAAAGAAAATATTAAACCTTACGACGGCAAAAAGCTAAATGTAGCATTAGTAGGTTTAGGTACTTATTCTAATTTGCTAGCTAAAGGCATGGAAACCTCGCAATATTGCCAAGTAGCGGGCATTGTAACGGGTACACCGGCGAAAGCTACAACTTGGAAAGAAAAATATAATATTCCAGAAAAAAACATTTACAATTATCAAAATTTTGATAACATTAAAAATAACCCGGATATTGACTTGGTGTATGTAGTATTACCTAATTCGATGCATAAAGAATTTGTAATTCGGGCGGCGAAAGCAGGGAAGCACGTGATGACCGAAAAGCCGATGGGCATTTCCGTCAAAGAATGTGAGGAAATGATAAAAGCGTGTAAGGATGCAGGCGTGCAGTTGGGCGTTGGGTATCGCTTACATTATGAGCCTTACAACTTGGAAATGAAGCGGTTAGGACAAGAAAAAGTGTTTGGGCAAGTGCGGTTGGTGGAGGCATCATTTGGTTTTAAATCGGGTGACCCAAAGCAGTGGCGACTCAACAAAGCATTGGCAGGTGGCGGTCCACTAATGGATGTCGGAATTTATTGCATTCAAGGAATTCGTTATGTGTTGGGCGAGGAACCTACTTCGGTCACAGCGCAATTTGGACCTGTTACCGACAAGGAGCGTTTTTCGCAAGTTGAAGAATCTATCAGGTGGCAATTTGAGTTTCCAAGCGGCGCTATTTCCAACTCTACCAGTTCTTACAAATCTAATGTGGAACGCTTGTTTGCTACCGCCGATAATGGTTTTTTTGAATTGAGTCCTGCTTACGGCTACGGACCGCTGAAAGGAAGAACGAGTAAAGGAGCATTAGATTTACCAATCGTCAATCATCAAAACGCACAAATGGAGGGCATCGGACAGGTATTATTAGAAAATAAACCTTTGCCGAGTCACATCACGGGCGAGGAAGGTTTGAAAGATGTACGGATTATGATGGCGATTTATAAAGCGGCGAAGACGGGGAAGCGGATTTCAATATAGCAGAAAATCGTCCTACGGTTCGGAACTGCAGGACGATTTTCTGAATTCATAAACCAATTTTATCATCATGTCACCAGCACAAGGAACAAAAGAAAATCCGTGAAAACTCAAAACGCCCCCTTTATCATCTGATTATGAAATGTATAAAGATGTAAAAGATGGCAGAGAAATTTTAGTTTGTACCGTTGGTAAAACTGTTTTACATTATGATTATAGTTGCTTAGCAGACCTTCATACAATGCTCAAAGAACAAGGCGACTGGATAGAATTGGGCAGTGCCGCTTTTTTATTATAAAAGGAGGAAAAATTATGTGGAACACGCATACGCTGTGGTTTGAAATTGCAATAGTGAGTATTTTTTTCTTATTAGGAAACATTTTTTTATGACATTTTGAAGAAAGAAGCCCCAAATGGAGGAAAGTATTAAAATTTCTTGTAACGCTCCTTATCATCATTTCTATTTCCATATTATTTGGGCGAACGATTGCTTTTACACTTTTAGGGTTATCCATTATCCCAATATATTACGTTCATGGTGTATTATTACCAAAAAAAGGAATAAATGGTTGGACGGGTGAACCCAAATCAAAATATTATGAATTTAGAGGATGGAGTACAAATATTTTTGATGACGACAAAAATGAAGGGTGAATCAAAAATGCCAGCAGCTGACAACAGCCAGTTATTATAAACTAGAAATAACAATAATAATATTTTAAAGCGTCCTAAGGTGCAGAACCACAGGGCGCTTTTCAGTTATTTTAATACCTTTAAGCCAACTAATACATCAATTATGATAGATTATTCAAACTGTAATTTAGAACAACTCGCTGTACATCAAATAGGTAACAAGGCGAATGAGGAGGAACTACATTTGTCGGAAGAGATGATAGACATTGAAGATGTGGAACTACGGGAGTTGTTGTTGCGCTACTTTTTACAGCCATTTGCCAAACCGACTGAGTTTTTTAATTTGGCGGGAGAAGGAGAAGATTTTACATCGAATGCTATATTTACGGTGGCGGCACAAGTATTTGACGATACGACTTTATTCCAACAAAATTCGGTGGAACTTGCTAAACAATTATACGAGCAGTCCGACCATCCGCAGGTAAAATCGGGCGATTTATTTGTAGCGTACTTTTCAGAAATCGTGATTGAAGATGAAGTGACGGATGCGATTGGCATTTTTAAATCAGAAAATCGGCAGTCATTTTTGAAACTGCAATCAGCGGATACTAATTTTTCTTTAGGATACGACCAAGGTATTAATATGGAGAAATTGGATAAAGCGTGTCTGATTTTTAATACCGACCGCGAAGTTGGTTTTAAAGTGTGTATGATAGATAAATCAAATAAAACGGCGCAAGAGCAATATTGGAAGGACATTTTCTTACATTTAAAACCGGCAAGTGATGTATATTATTACACTAAACAATTTATGAATTTGACCAAAAATTTTGTAACAGAGCAATTACCCGATGCGTTAAATGTAAGTAAAGCCGACCAGATTGATTTGTTGAATCGCTCGGTGGCCTATTTTAAGTCGAATGAATCGTTTGATAAAGAAACATTTGAAGAAAAAGTATTGCAAAAAGAAGATGTAATAGAATCATTCCGGCAGTATAATGAAACGTATCAAGCTGAAAATGATATTGATTTTGGCGAGGGTTTTGATATTTCACAACAAGCCGTGAAGCAGCATTCGCGCGTGTTCAAGAGCATTTTAAAGTTGGATAAAAATTTTCATATTTACATTCATGGCGACCGCGATTTGATAGAACAAGGCGTAGAAGTAGATGGAAGAAAATATTATAAACTTTATTTTGAAAAAGAAGATTGATTACATGAGTTACAGATTTACTAAATCTTGAAGATTTAGCAAATCTAATTTCAAATTTGTTTTAACCAACTTATTATTATGCACGCCGGAAAAAAATACTCGCTCAAAGAAGTACTTTATTGGACACGAAGAGACATTTTAAAATTATCAATCGTTACTGCTATTCCCACGTTTTTATACGAAATACTGGATTGGAAATGGCTTGCCGTGCCGTGGCTGCCGATTGCTTTGATTGGTACAGCCGTTGCTTTTTTGGTCAGTTTTAAAAACAATGCCAGCTACGACCGCCTCTGGGAAGCCCGTCAAATATGGGGCGGCATCGTGAATTCGAGTAGAACTTGGGGCATTATGGTGAAAGATTTTATTACAAATAAACACGCTTTGTCGCCATTGTCGGAAATAGATTTGAAACAAGTCCATCAACAAATGCTATATCGGCACATGGCGTGGATAAAGGCGTTGCGCTTTCAATTGCGAGAATCGCGCGTGTGGGAAAATCTAAATAAAAACTACAACGCTGAATATCGTCAATTTTTTAAAATACCGGAGCATGAAGGCAAACTGGAAGATGAACTTACCGGCTATTTATCGCCCGCAGAAAAAACATATATTTTAAGTAAAAAGAACCGAGCTACCCAAATTATAAGTTTGCAATCTAAAGAATTGAGGGAATTGTTGGAAAAAGGGCTGATTGAGGATTTCCGGCACATGGAATTGGAAGGGATTTTAAAAGAATTTTATGACCAGCAGGGCAAGTGCGAGCGCATCAAAAATTTTCCGTATCCCCGCCAGTTTGCTACGCTCAATGTATATTTTGTGTGGCTGTTTATTCTGCTGCTGCCATTCGGGATGTTGCAGGAGTTTGAGAAATTAGGGGTGGGTTTGGTATGGCTTTCGATGCCTTTTAGTGCGCTGGTGTCCTGGGTATTTCACACGATGGAAAAAATTGGAGAATCTACGGAGAATCCATTTGAAGGCAACGCCAACGATATTCCCATGACAGCCCTGAGCCGTGCGATTGAAATAGACTTGCGCGATATGCTGGATGAAACGGAACTGCCGGAGCCGCTGAAACCAGTGAATAATATTTTGATGTAAAATCATAAAAAATCATAATTATCATAAAAATCAGTGTCCTATCATGCCAAGAATAAATCCACTCTCTATCGCCGAAGCAACACCATCCGTGCAAGCCGCGTTTGAACATCATATCACGACGTATAAGGGAAGAATTACAAATATGAAAGCCACGTTAGGGCGTTCGCTCGTTGCGTTTGAGGTGTATATGGGCTGGTATCCGCTGTACGAAGAAATGAAAAAATTTACGAGCGACCGGCTGGCGTACTTGTATGCGCACTCGATTTCGTTGGCATCCAATTGTCCTTTGTGTACTATGTTTTTCAGAAAAATCATCATAGAAAATGGCGAAAAACCGGAAGATTTAGTTCTAACGGAGGACGAACAATTATTGCTGGATTTTGGCAGCGCGATTGCACAAAATAAAGGCGAACTATCCGATGAAATTTATAATTCCATTACAGAAAAATATAACAAGGAGCAAATTGTCATTTTAGTCGCTTTCGCAGGGCAAATGATAGCAACCAATATCTTTAATAATGTATTGGAAGTAAAAATTGATGACTATTTAATTCCTTATTTACCTCTGACAACGGTTTAAAAGTAGGCTGTAAGCAGTTTTCAGTAGGCAGTATATAGCATCCCCACCCCACCACGAAGGCAATCATTAGCACATCAGCAAATTACCACATCAGCAAATTATTTCTATGACAGATTTAAAAAATAAAGTAGCTTTCATCACCGGCGCAGCCCACGGGCAAGGTCGAGCTACGGCATTGGCGTTGGCGAAAGAAGGGGTTCATATTGTAGGTTTTGATATTGCCAAACCCTTGACGTACCCGGCTTACACGTTGGGTTCAGTAGATGAATTGACTTCGTTGAAGCAGGATATAGAAAATTTAGGCGTACAATGCCTTGTTTTTCAGGGAGATGTAAGAAAAGACGCAGACATTCTGATTGCGGTAGAAAGTACGCAAGCGGAATTTGGACGCATTGATATTTTGTTTAACAACGCTGGCATTTGCGCTTACGGTTTAGTCCACGAACTACCAGAAGACGAGTGGGATGCAATGATTGATATCAATTTGAAAGGCGCGTGGCTGGTGGCACGGCGTATCATTCCCATTATGATGGAACAAAAATCGGGGGTCATTATTAATAATTCCTCGATTGCCGGTTTGCGCGGTATGAATCGTTTGAGTCATTATGCCGCTTCCAAATGGGGTTTGACGGGCTTAACCAAATCGTGGGCAATAGAATTAGCGCCGTATAATATTCGCGTTATTTCCATTCACCCCACTGGTGTAAATACGCCCATGAACGACGGATTGGCAGCATTGGAAGGTGCTACGCCACAGGAAATCGCTGAGCGTTCTGCCGGAAATCTCTTGCCCGTGCCGTGGGTAGAAGCGGAAGATGTAGCGGAGTCGGTCGTGTTTTTAGTATCAGATAAAGCGCGGTTTGTAACGGGGTCGCAGTTTGTGCTGGATGCGGGGTTGTTGTCGCGATGAGTTATTACATTTAAAAGTGTAAACTTTTGTATTTACCCAAAAATATTTTTATTCACCCAATTAATTTCGTCCTCATTAATCGTATGTCCCATATTCTTATAAATTTTCTCCATTACATCGGCATTTACATTTTGTAATATTTTTGTACTCTCCTGTACACGCGCGAGCGGAATATGCGGGTCTATATCGCTACAGCCCAAGAAAATAGGCGTTTGTAGAAAATCATTTTTATAATGCTCCAAATTTAATTGTTGCCCAATCAAGCCGCCACTGAACGCTACTACTCCACCAAATCGCTGCGCATTTCGAGTTGTAAATTCTAAAGTCAAACAAGCACCTTGCGAAAAGCCAAGAAAGTAAATGTTTTCTGTTGAAATACCTGTCGCTATTACATCGTCTAAAATACTTTTTAATAAATCCAATGCCGAAGAAAGCCAAGGCTCATTTTGCGTCTGCGGTGCCATAAAACTATACGGATACCAAGCATGATTCGTCGCCTGTGGCGCAAGCAACGCAAAATCTTTTACATTTAAATAATCTGCTACTGATAAAATATCATAAGCGTCCGCGCCGCGCCCGTGTAGGAGTATCATGGCTTTTTCCGCTTCGGCTAATGGTTTTCCGGCAGTTATTACTTGTTTGGTATGCATATTTTAGTTTCCAGTTTTTTTTAAGGTTGAGGTTGCTCCCTTAACGTTGATTTTGTTATTTTGGATTTAAGCAGTCTGGCATCTATAAATCTGGCATCTGGCATCTCTTTATTTAAAATCATTCACTCGTATCACAATCGGCACTAATCCCGCTTCAATGTCGGCACGATTCGGTTCTTCCCAAGAAGGCAATTTTAACGCCTCGCCCAAGTGTTCTTGCGCTTCATCGATGGCAAATCCCGGCGGATTAGTCGCTATTTCAAACAGCACGCCGCCCGGCTCGCGAAAGTAAATAGAATGAAAATATTGGCGGTCTAAAACTGGCGTTACATTTAATCCCTGATGCGCAATTTTACTACGAATTTCCAATTGAGTTTGGTCAGAATCCGTGCTGAAAGCCAAGTGATGCACGGTGCCGCCACCGCCGAGTCCGCGCAAACTGTTGGGCGAATGCAAAATATCTATAAAATCGCCTGGCTTTCCACTGGCGGAATAGCGGAACAAATTACCGCTTTCGCCAATATGTTCGTGCTGCATCGTTTCGGTGAGCAAGTTTGCCGTACCTTCATAACTATCTTCTGCAAGTGTAACGCCGTAAAATCCGCGAATAGAATGTTCTTCCAAAACTTGTCCGTACGTAAATGGCGGACGGTCGTCTTTATCGGTTGCCACTAATTCCAACACCAAACCATCAAAATCTTGAAAAGTAATATATGATTCGT
>CAZJXN010000088.1:0-3020 GCA_964549655.1 uncultured Saprospiraceae bacterium | reverse complement strand
GCCACTAATTCCAACACCAAACCATCAAAATCTTGAAAAGTAATATATGATTCGTCAAAACGCTGCTGCGGCTGGCTGGGATTCAAGCCAAATTTTTTCAAACGTTCTACCCAATAGCCAAGCGAATTGGCTGGAACGGAAAACGAGGTGACGGTCAGTTGCCCAACGCCCTTGCGTCCAGGACGGATACCTGCGTATGGAAAAAACGTCATAATCGTGCCGGGCGCACCCGCTTCATTGCCATAATAAAAGTGATAGACATCGGGTGCGTCAAAGTTGATGGTTTTTTTCACCAGCCGAAGTCCGAGAATACCTGCATAAAAATTTACGTTTTTTTGAGGGTCGTCTGCCATAGCAGTGACGTGGTGAATACCGTTAATGAGCTTAGTTGTCATATAAGATTGGTTTTTAATAATCAATGTTTAAACATTAAACACGAATCCTTTAAATTTAGTTCATAAAACTACTTACCTTTCTGGTAAAAAAATGCGCTGCTTGATTTATCTTTTCTGGTGCTTGTTATTTTCGGTTTCCATATTCGCACAAGTTAAAAAATTTCGACTACCAACCGCTTTGGCAGAAGCCTCTGGACTATATTATGCTGCGCCGGACAGCCTTTGGTGGCATAACGATAGTGGCGACTCACCTCGTTTGATTTTGACAGATGGAAAAGGAACTTTTAGAAAAGAGCAATTATTGCCACTTAAAAATATAGATTGGGAAGATATTACAGCCGATAAAAATGGAAATATTTACATCGGCGATTTTGGCAATAATTTAAATAAACGGAAAGACTTGTGTATTTACATTTACAACCCAATAGCAGAAAGTTTAGATTCCATTTTATTTAGTTATGTTGACCAGCAAGCGTTTCCGCCGCCCGCTGCGCAATGGAATTTTGATATGGAGGCATTTATTTGGAATGATGATACATTACATTTATTTTCTAAAAATCGGCTTTCAGTTGGCAATTATTATATAAAACATTACACACTTCCGGCACAGGCTGGTACGCATGTGGCAGGTTTGCAGGATAGTATTCAACTCAAAAATCGCGTTGTGACAGCCGCCGCGATTAGTCCAAACGGGCAGATGGTGGCACTTCTCTCCTATTACTTTCGTAAAATTTTAGGGTTCATTCCTAAAACGCGCACTACGATATGGACGTTTCAAAATTTTAATAATCATAATTTTTTAAAAGGGAATTTAAAAAAGCAAAAAGTCTGGAAATTTCCCTTTGTACCGACGCAGTATGAATGTTTGGATTTTATTGACAATGAGAACGTTTACATTGCATCGGAGCGTACGCGGTTATTTAAACAAAAGGCGAAGCGTATCAAATTGAAAGGAGTTGATAAACAATCTGTAACGCCTTAATACCATTTTAGATGCCAGAAGGCATTGAAAAAGTAAAAGGACAAAAATAAATTGTATCGGAAATCATACCTTCTCCCCTGTTTCCTATGGGGACGACCCTTCGTTGCGTGAATTGCCATTTAGAGATGAAGTGAGCATAAATCCTATAAATCTTAAAATCCCACAAATCCCAATCAAAAAAGCCAAAGGCAACAGCCCTTACAGACCATTGCCTCAGCATTCTCCGAGGTAGATGCCACCGGAGCTTCTTTCATGGGAGTATAAGTATTTAGTATTCGGTACTTTGTATTTAGCTAACATCCAGCATCCAGCATCTCAAAACTCATCTTCCAAAATAAACCTGCAAGGAAATGCCCAAGCGCGTGTACGTGTTGCCATCGAGTAAATGAACAGTAAGAACGGGTTCCAATGCTACATTATCATTCAAAAAAGCGGCGTAACCAAGTCCGATGAGGAAATCCAAGTCATTTTCGTTTTCCGCATTTTCCAAGTGAGTGAAATTCAATCCGGAGTGAGCGAACAAGCCAAAATTCGTGTAATACCGTGCGAACGGACCGACGCTAAAAGAATTCAACTTACTTACAGAAGAATACGATAAGGATGCGCCGAGCGCAAGGTTATCCGCAAAAAAATAGCCAAGTGTTGGATTCAGAATGAAGACATTGTCGTTTTTCTCGGTCGTAAATTCGAGTGTACCGCCCGCCATCAGCGTGCCTTTGTCAATAAGCTGCGCGTGTGCGGTGGCAGCAAAACAAAGGGTGAGTAGGAGTGCAAATATTGTTTTTTTCATGGTGTGGAAAGGTTTTTTGTTAATAGTTATTATTTGGACGGCAAACCTTTCCAATAGTCACATAAAAGGAGAAAAATATTTTATATTAATCAACGCCGCCTTCCTTTTGACTTATAATCCAAGCGAAAACCGAGGCGCGCACCAGCGCTTAACTGCCAGATGGCGCTTTCTTCTACACGAAGTGATTCTTCTCGGATATTAGAGTAGCTATGTAACTGATCCCATTTTGCTGCTGGAAAGTAGCGCAAACTAACCATCGGTGTAATCGTAACAAAATCTGATAAACCAATATCCAAACCTGCGCCCGCACCAATACTTACCGCCCAATCTGATGATTCGTACAAATCGCCATTGAAAGGCGCTGCTTCCTGATTGATAGTCACTTTATTTTGTAAATAGGTGATGCCGGGAGAAATTTGCAGGAAAAAACCTTTTTTCAACAATTGACCTTGCTTGGAAAAGGTGGGACAATTACAATCTCCCAAAAAATCAAATAAATAAAAATTAGTATTTAAAAAGAAACTATAAAATTGATTGGAAAAACTTTCAACCGCAGGAATTTTCGAGTTTGGTTCACTTTTGAATTGGGCAACATTTAGTTCCGGTAAAAATTCTATTCGATAATTCTTTAATCGCATCCAATAATCAAGACCAACGGACCAACCGTTACCCAAAAATTTATATGGGTCACTTGTGTCTTTTTCCCCAATCGGCACCCAATCCGGTGCTTTATTAAAATGATACCTTCCGGTGACGCCGAACTGCGCGAACGCTAGATTTGTTATCAAAAAGAAAGCGACCAGTAGAATCGTTTGTTTCATAACCGTGAATTTTGAATTATAAACGGTGAAAG
>CAZJXN010000087.1:15386-23238 GCA_964549655.1 uncultured Saprospiraceae bacterium | reverse complement strand
TGTAATCAAAAATAATTACAAAAACTGGTTCAAGTTTCCTAACTTGAACCCTATATCATAGCGTCTCCTGACGCTTGCCCACTATTAAAAATATTCTTTAATCAAACGCCTTATAATGAAAGCTACACTATTTGGACTGTTATTTACAATCTCTATTATAACTTTTTTCAGTTGTAAAAACGAACCCGCACTCGGCTCCGGCGAAAATGCCACCAACGTCATTGACACTGCCGACCTCGACCGACACCTGACAGCACTGGCTTCCGATGAATTTCTCGGTCGCAAACCCTTCACCGAAGGCGAAACGAAAACCTTAGCGTATTTAGAAAGTGAATTGAAAAAATTAGGGTTAGAACCTGGCAACAACGGCAGTTATTATCAAGATGTACCGCTGGTAGAAATCACGCCCACGCCTGATTCTGTGATGCAAGTGAAAGGCAAAAACGGCAGTTTCAATTTGAAATTGCGCGATGATTATGTGCTTTATACCCAGCGAGAACAAGCCGATATTCAAATCAAAAATGCGGAACTCGTCTTTTGCGGCTATGGCGTAATCGCGCCGGAAGTGGGTTGGAATGATTACGCGGGAACCGATATGAAAGGTAAAATTGCAGTGGTTTTAGTCAATGACCCAGACTTTGGTGGCGGCGATAGCACTTTATTCAAAGGCAACACGATGACTTATTTCGGTCGTTGGACGTACAAATTTGAGGAAGCGGCGCGACAAGGTGCGGAAGGTGTTTTGATTATCCATGAGACCCGAGCAGCAGGTTATCCGTGGCTCGTGCCGCAAGGTTCGTTGACACCACGGCTGACTTTGCAAACCCAAAATAAAGGCATGAATAGCACCGCGATTCAAGGTTGGATGACACTTACTGCTGCCGCACAATTATTAAAAGCTGCCAATTTAAAAGGCGATGATTTATTTGCAAAAGCCAAACAAAAAGGTTTTAAACCTATTCCGATGGGCTTGACCGTTTCTACCGGTTTGAAAAATACGTTTAAAACTTCCAATTCTAAAAACGTGGTGGCAATGCTACGCGGCACCGAACGCCCCGATGAAACCATTATTTACTCTACCCACTGGGACCACCTCGGCGTGGGCGCAGTGATGGATGGTGATTCGATTTACAACGGCGCGGTGGACAACGCCAGTGGCACGGCGGCACAATTAGCTATTGCAAAAGCATTCACTCAATTGAAAGAAAAACCAGAACGTTCGGTCGTCTTTTTATTTGTAACGGCGGAAGAACAAGGCTTGCTAGGATCAGAATTTTATTCCAAAAAACCCATTTTTCCAATTAATAAAACCGTTGCTAATATCAACATGGACGCGCTGAATCCTAATGGGCGCATGAAGGATTTGACCGTTGTAGGTTCTGGACAGTCGGATTTGGAAGATTATGCTAAAGCCGAAGCCGAAAAGCAAGGACGCTATGTGCAGCCAGAACAGGAACCGGAAAAAGGCTTCTATTTCCGTTCTGACCACTTCAATTTTGCAAAAGTTGGTATTCCTGCGCTCTACGCCAGCGGTCAATACGACCATTGGGACAAAGGCAAAGAATATGGCAAAGCAAAATCTGAAGAATTTGAAGCAAATAGCTATCACCAGCCCTCCGATGAATACAACGCTGAGGCTTGGGATTGGAGCGGCATCGCACAGGATGCGACTTTGTTTTATAATATCGGTCTGAAATTGTCAAATGAAAGTACGTTTCCAGATTGGAAGGTGGGTTCGGAGTTTAAAGGCATTCGGAAAAGATAATAAAATTTCTAATGATGTCATTACTTTGGAGTGATGACATCATTAGAAATTTCCGACAATTACGCCAAAACTCAAATCCATGATAAAACCGCTTTTACACATTTAATTGGAAGAATCTCTTTGGTGAGTTTTTCGTCATTTTGCTCAGTATTTTGCTGGCGTTTGCGGTAGACCGTTGTGGCGAGCAGCTCAAAGACCGCCAAGACGCGATTCAGTATTTGCAAAATTTGAAGGAAGAGATTCGGGATGATGTGAAGGAATTGCAACGATTGAGTAAAACGATAAGCGAATCCCAACGCGCTGCGGGTACGCTCGCCGCCCACGCAGCGCGGGTACTGCCCGGGCGCGATACGGTTGCCATGTTGTTTTTTGGATTATTGCGGAAGGATTATGATTTTTATCCCCACAATGCGACGTATGAATCCATGAAGTTTTCCGGTGATTTAAAGTTATTGAGTAATCTAAACCTCAAACGCCAGATTGTAGAACATTACAGTCAGTATCAGCGCATTGACCTCGTGCAGATGGAGTATAACAACCTTGAAAGAGAGTACGTTGCGAAATATTTGATGGATAATTTAGATTACTCCCAGTTTGGCAGAAAAATGGAATTTCTCCTGTTGGAAGACCGCTATATGAAAAATATCATTTACTCCCATTTAGGTATTTATGTCAGTTTCAAACAAAATTTTGATGCCGCTGCCAAACGTTGTCAGAAGCTGATTGAAGCAATTGATAAGGAGTTGGCACGGTTAGGGTGAATGGTTAGGCGGCATTTTCCCGAAAAGGTTTGATAGTCTTTAATTCTTCTGCCAACTGAATTTGTTGCGCCTCCAAGTCATAATCATCTTATTAATTTTCGCTTTCTTCTTCTAACGCTTCGTCCAATCCAAAAAGCTCTATTACTAATTTATGAACTTTTGTACAAGGATTATGATTCGCAAAATCAGTTGTATCTGCATAAAGGTTTTCAAGATTGATTGCATTTCTAATGGCATCTTCTCTACTTCCATACGTTTCTAAAAGCGTAAACATTTCAATACTATTCTTTTTATATTTGTAATTTTTTAAGCCCTTTTCTTTAAAGTTTTCTTCAATCAAATCTTGATATTGCTTCCTACTTATAGCTGTGTTGTAAAAATGAAAATGTAAAAGATACCAAAGTTCAAAAGCCTCATTGCTCCAAGCAGCATCAACTAAGGGATGATTAGTGGTGCAAGTTTGAATGGCGGCGTGGAATGATTGAGCAGTGAAGCTGTCTTTGTCAAAAACAATCCAGAGTTTATCTATCGGTTTTTCGGTTTGATTTGCCCAATCTGTGCGTAGTTGCATGGCTTTTTCCACCAAAGAAGTAGTATTATTTCCAGTACCGACAATTTTAAAATCGCACACTTCTAAAACGCCTTTAGGTAATGCGTCTTTCAAAGACTCGAAATAATTAGGTTCCGTCTTTTCTCCTTCACAAACGATAAGAAAATATCTTCTTTTAATTTTATTGCCTTCCTTACGTAATGTTTCTATTCTATCTCGCCTTTTCTTTACATGATTTGGTATTTTTAACTTTCGTGCCATTCGCTTACAATTTTTGAAAGATTTCCGATGTAAGGAATAGCGCCATAGCGTCCTTGAATATAATCACTTTCAAAGGAACGGTCTTTTCTCACGGCTGTTCCATTCTCTTCTCTATATTCTACGAGAGAGTACAAATCAGAAGCTCCATATTTATCTTTTTCAACAAAATAGATTTGGTCTCTGCGATATTTACCATACGAGAAAAGATTTGTATCATGTGTAGTAAAAATTAATTGTGCATTCTTTTTATTATCAATTTCAGAATTAAATAATTTTGTAATAGCTAAAGTTAATAAGGGATGTAAACTGGAATCCAATTCGTCAATAACCAGCACTCCTCCATCTTGCAAAACATCGAAAATAGGACCTGAAATATTAAATACTTTATTTGTACCCGAAGATTCTTGGCTTCGCATATCGAATTTAACGTTTTCGACAAACGTATTCATTTTATCGAATTTTTTATGAATCGTATCAATTTCATACGCATAAATATCTGGTGACTCATTTATAATTGATTTTATGAAAGAGTTTTTAATTTTATTAAAATCTGTTCCAATGTCACGTGTAACTTCATTCACCATAATTGCATCAAATCCTAAATCTAATTTGTTATAAAAATTAGAAAGAATTTCATTTGTTTTATTTCTTTCAATCATTTTAAAAGTAGTCACTTCATAATCCTCGTGATTAATTCCTGATATAATTATGAAATTATTAAACCAATTTATAATTTTTTTAGCAATTAGTCCGTTAAACTGGTCAATAACAGACAAAAACAAAGCATTATTACGCGTTTTTTCTTCTAAATTTCCCCCTTCTTTATAAATAGGGCTTACTTCAATACCATCGTTCTCTCTGATAAATAATAATTTCTCTGTTTTTCTTTTAGTCTCATATAGCCATTCTGCTTTGACTTCTTTATTAGTCACCTCAAAACCGTAACGGTAACGAACATTGGCAATCTGAAATAATACTTCAAAATGAGAGGCTTCTTTTTCGGTGTTCGTATTTAATAAAAATGGAGTAACATTTAAATTTTTAGTAGAAGATTGATTAAATGACATTACAATTCGTTTCATCGTACTCATTGCCCGAATGAAATTACTTTTGCCACTAGCGTTGGCACCATAAATGACAGCCCCCTTAATCAATGAATATCTATCTGTGTTGACAGTATTGGTTTCTTTGTAATCGCTGATACTTGAAGCAACTAAGCTCAAGGTCTTGATTTCTTTAAAGGATAAAAAGTTGCCGACACTAAATTCCAGTAGCATAATATGTTATTTTGAGAGTATATAGCAAATATATAAATGTTCTTTTGAGAAAAAGTTGTTTTTTGAGAAATTTTCTCAAATAAATTGATTTTATATCTTTTTAACGGACAGATTTGATAATTGTTTATTTTTCTCCAATTTGACTTTCTAATTTTGCAACGGAGAACAACTCCTTTCTCGTCTAAAAACCCCCCTTCGTCGTTTTATTCTCGCTACAACTCGTAAATTTCTTTCGTCCAAGAACTTTAATCTGCTAATTTTGAGTTAAGATTGCAATTGTCAGTATTTGATGACAATCCTCAAAAAAACTAAATTTCCTAAATCATTAAAAAAACAAAATGAATCGCTTAACACCGCTTGGAAGAATTACCGTCGTTATTGTTATCATCGCCGCTTTGTGGGGCTTGAAATGGTTGTTGTTGGATAGTGGCTACGTCATGGCAAAGAAGGCAACTGCCTCTCAGGAAATTGGAAAAATTGACCTGCCGACCGCACCAAAAAATGCCGCTACGACCGTACAATCTATGAATTTGCCGACCGACAAACCCGCGAATGTGGACGCGCCCGCCATCCGCTGGATGCTGTGGGCTTGGAACGCGCAGATGGGCGCTATCTATGCCAACGGCGGCGCGAAGACCACGCAAGGTTCCATCATGGAGAAAAAAGGTTTGAATGTGGAACTCATCCGACAAGACGAGGTGCCGCAAATGCAAGCCAACTTGGTCAAATTTGCGAATGCGTATTCCAATAATAAATCCACGACCGACGGTGTGCAGTTTGTCACCATTATGGGCGACGGCGCAGCGGCTTTCTTGGCAGGTGTGAATCCTGAGTTGGAAAAAATTGGTGCGGACTATCGGGCTCAGATTATTTACACTTGTGGAAAATCATTGGGCGAGGATAAATTTATGGGCTTGCCAGCTTGGAAGGACAATCCGCAAACGGCGCGTGGTGGCTTGACCACTGCGGTTTTACGCGACGGCGACTGGAATATTGTAGTGAAATGGTGCGGTGACAACGGCATTCCTGTCAATCCTGATGAAACCACTTATGACCCAAATGCCATGAATTTCGTGGCTGCGGATAGTTATTTGGATGCAGCTGAAAAATATATTGCAGGTTATTCGGAAGATAGAGCCGTAGTTGAAAATGGCAAGCGTACCGGCAAAACACAAAAAGTGAGCGTCAACGGCGTAGCCACTTGGACTCCTGGCGACGTAAACATTGCAGAGAAAAAAGGCGGCTTGGTGTCCATCGTTTCCACCAAAGAATATCGCAGTCAAATGCCATGTGTGTTGATTGGTATCAAAAAATACATGGAAGACAATCGTCCGACTGTTGAAAAACTCATCGAAGGCATTGCGGAGGGCGGCGACCAAGTGAAGTCGTTTTCACCGGCACTGGATAAGGCGGGGGAACTTTCTGCCAAAGTGTATAACGAAGCGGACAAAGCGTATTGGGTCAAATATTATAAAGGAACGCAAGTGGCTGATAAACAAAATCTTGTGGTAGAATTGGGTGGCTCGGCAGTGCATAACTTAGGTGATAATATGGAAATATTTGGCTTGAATCCCGGTAGTACGAATGTGGTGAAAATTGTATATGATGTGTTCGGCGATTTGGCTTCCAAATTATATCCGGCGCTCATGCCTTCTTTTCCGAAGTCAGATGATATTATTGATGTATCTTATTTGAAAAATGTGGCGGGTCGCACCACGAATATGGCACAAGCCGAGCAAGTCGCTTTCACGGACGATACCAATATTCGAGATAAAGTATCTGAAAAATCTTGGAATATTGGATTTGCAAGTGGCAAGGACGCTTTTACGCCAAAAGCCGCGCGAGAACTGGAAGATTTGTTCAACGACTTGGTAGTCGCCAGCAATTTGAAAGTAGAAATTCACGGACATACTGATAACGTTGGAGACCCTGCTTCCAATATGGCATTGTCCGAAAGCCGCGCGTTTGCAGTGAAAGAATGGTTGGAAAAGAAATCGTCCAACAACTTCCCGCAAGGACGTATTCAAATCTTCGCACATGGGCAGTCGCAGCCGCTCGTACCCAATTCTACCGCCGCAGGCAAAGCCAAAAACCGCCGCGTGATGGTGGTGATGGGACGGTAGGGGGTGATAGGGTGATAGGGTGATGAGTGTCTGAACCATGATTTATATGATTTTTTTGTGATGAACATGATTGAGACTCCGCGCCCTCTGCGTCTTTGTGGTTGAAAAAACGCCGTAAGGGCTATATAAAGAGAAAATCCGTGTCATCCGCGTCATCCGCGTTCCCATTGATGTTATGAGGGCGCAAAACACAAGTAAGATTTTTCATTCAAAAAACTAATGCCCATTTTCCATGTTAAAAACAATTTTAAACCTTTTTCTTCCCAATACCCGCAACAGCACTTCCACGATTGCTATCATGGCGGCTTTCCAAGTGGCGGTGTTGCTCGTTTTGTGGACGACCAGTTCGTTTAAATTACTACCCACGCCGGGTGAGATTTGGACGGCTTTCGTAGGCTTGGTTCAAAATCAGAATTTAATCTACGAACTCTGGAACAGTACGTTCCTCTGTCTCAAAGCAATGGGTATTGCGGCGGTAATTTCACTTCTGATTTCATACTTGACCGTCATTCCATTTTTCCGTCCGATTGGGTTTTTGATTTCCAAATTCCGCTTTTGGTCGCTCGTCGGTTTGTCGTTTGTTTTCACGTTGTTGACCAGTAGTGGACAAGATTTGAAAGTGTCGTTGTTGGTGTTTGGCATCAGCGTTTTCTTCGTCACTTCGATGGTTTCCATTATAGAATCCATTCCAAAATACGAATTTTATCACGCGCGTACCTTGCGTATGAGCGAGTGGCAAGTGGTGTGGGAAGTCATCATTTTGGGCAGATTGGATTTGGTAGTGGAAGTGATTCGACAGAATTTTGCGATTAGTTGGATGATGCTCACACTCGTAGAAGGCATTGTGCGAGCGGAAGGCGGCATTGGCGTTTTGCTATTGAATAACAATAAATTGCTCCGACTGGCGGATGTCTTTGCGATTCAATTTGTGATTTTGTTGATGGGGATTTTTCTAGATTACGCGATTGGCTTGGCAAGACAGTTACTTTTTCCGTATAGCAAATTGACGCTGGAGAAATGAGTAGGCAGTGGGCAGTTTCCAGTAAGCAGTCACGAGAGAAAAAATCCGCATAAATTCGCTCAATCCGCGTCATCCGCGTTCCCATCACGCCATG
>CAZJXN010000087.1:0-15286 GCA_964549655.1 uncultured Saprospiraceae bacterium | reverse complement strand
AAAAATCCGCATAAATTCGCTCAATCCGCGTCATCCGCGTTCCCATCACGCCATGAGGGAAAAGCTATTTATATCATTAACTAAATTTCCATGATAGAATATTCCACCAAAGAATGTATTCTCAAAATAGATAAAGTTGGGCTGACGCTGAACGACAACGTCATTCTAAAAAATGTGAATGCAGCAATCCACGACATCGTGCGTCCGGGCATATCGCAAGGGCAAGTCGTGGGGTTTCTCGGTCCGTCTGGTATTGGCAAAACGAAGTTGTTTGAAATTATGGCGGGCTTAATGCGCCCAACAGAGGGGACGGTGACGTATGGCAAGGAAGTAGCGCGTCCGGGTTCTGCAGGAGTTGTACAACAAAATTATCCATTATTCAATCACCGCACGGTGTATGGTAATCTAAAAATTGCGGCACTCAAAAATTATAAAAACGGGAAGGAATCCGATGAGCGAATCCAAGAAATGTTGAGCCGTTTTAATCTTTCGCAGTACGCGCAACGCTATCCAGCACAGCTTTCGGGTGGACAAAAACAGCGCGTGGCCATTGCACAACAGCTCCTTTGCAGCAAACATTTTATTTTGATGGACGAGCCGTTTTCCGGTTTGGATATCAATATGGTGGACGAAGTGAGCGAGTTGATTTCTGAAATTGCGAGCAGTCACGACCTGAATACGGTCATTATTGTTTCCCATGATATTGTGTCCACAGCCGCCATTTCCGACACAATTTGGCTCATGGGGCGCGACCGCGATGCGAATAACATTCCAATTGCAGGCTCGTATATCAAACACACGTTTGACCTCATCAAGCGCGACTTGGCGTGGCATCCTGAGATTCGCAAACAAGCCGGTTTTAATCAATTGATAAATGAAATTCGGGATTTATTTCAAACGTTGTAAGAGTATGTGACACTGATTATTATGATGTTTATGGTTTATTATGATTTTAAATTCTTTGCAATAAATCATAATTTATCTTATTTATCATAAAAATCAGTGTACTATTACGAACTAAGTGATTGCTGGATTTTACAAAACATGAATTTATTTAAATTAATATACTGCTTCTTTATTGTAATAATTCCCATACTGGCCACGGCGCAGGAAGGGGAGGAGCCGTATTTGCAAGAAACGATAGAGCAACGTGATTTTGATAAAAACCAATGGGAACAAGCAACGAAAGACTTAAAATATGTAACGGAAAAAGAACAACGCACAAAAGAACAAAAAGCCGATGGACGTGGGAAAGAGCCATTTTCTTTTAAATTTGGTGGGAATGCGTCGTTCACAATGAAAATTATTATCGGATTATTGTTGGCTGTATTATTATTTTTCGTTTTGCGTAGTTTATTGGGATTGAATAATCCACGAGATAAAAAAATCAATGAAATCCTTTCGGTAGAAGAGTTGACGCAGCTCGGAGAAAATTTGCATCAGGCGAATCTGGACGATTTTATTCGGCGAGCGATTGAGCAGGGGAATTATGCACTGGCGGTAAGATTATATTATTTAGCGATTCTAAAAGAACTCTCCTTACAAGAGCGGATTGAATGGAAACGCGACAAAACCAACCGAGATTATTTGCGGGAAATGCGCTCGTCTACCGTTTTCAACGATTTTTCGGATGTGACTACTATTTTTGAACGGATATGGTATGGCAATATCGCGCTGTCGCGACTGGATTTTGAACGCATAGAACCCAAGTTTAAAACGCTGATTCACAGCATTAAAGCCAGCACAAATCCGATAGTCAAATGAAAAAAAATCAAACCATCCTGCTGGTTATCGCATTGGTAGCAATTGGATTGTTGACGCTACTCTTCTTTCGCAATCCCTCCAAACGTAACGATTGGCGACCGACTTATAAAGAAAAAAGCAAGGAACCGTACGGCACGTTTGTTATCGTCGAATTGCTAAAAAATTATTTTCCGGGCGAAGGTTTTGAAATATTACAAGATAGTTTGGATAAAAGATTGGCGAACGATTCCATTACAAATAGCAATTATGTGTTCGTGGGCGAAGCGTTGTTTTTGGATTCAGTGGAGCTGCAAACTTTATTGAATTTTGTAGCAAATGGCAACACCGCGTTCCTTTCCAGCCGTATGATTCCAGAAAAATTATTGGATTTTGCGTATGACGAAATGTGCGAAGACGAGTACTGGAGCGATTACGGCAGTTTTGGAGATACCGCCGTTCGGCTTAATTTGACACATCCCAGTTTGAAAGCAGCAACGGATTTTCGATTCAAAAGGAAGAGTGAACAGGGCACTCGCAATTACGATTGGAGCCATATTGATACCTCGTTTTTCTGCGAAGCGGAGTTTGGCTTCACCGAATTAGGACTGATGAATGATTCGCTTATCAATTTTGCAAAAATCCCTTACGGCGACGGCACGTTTTACCTGCACGCTACACCACTAACTTTTTCTAATATTACAATGCTGGATTCCAACAGTTTACAATACGCCAATCGGGCTTTTTCGCACCTGACCACTGGCAAAATTTATTGGGATGAATACAGCAAAATGCGTGGCTCGCCTCCACCGTCGCAGCGCAATCGAGCCTTATCCAAAGACAGTCCGTTGCAATATGTATTGAGTCAGCCGCCGCTGGCGTGGGCGTGGTACCTGCTGTTAGCGATGGCATTTTTATACTTATTGTTTCGCACCAAACGCAAACAGCGTATCATTCCAGTGTTAGAACCGAACACGAATACCTCGCTGCAATTTGTGTCTACCATCGGTCGCCTCTATTTTTTACAAAATAATCACAAACAACTCGCATTACAAAAGATGAAGTTGTGGCTCAACTTCGTGCGCGAACGCTATCACCTGCGTGGCGTGGAAGTAGACGACAAATTCCAACAAAAGCTCATTATTAAATCAGAAGTGTCAGAAATATTAGTTGGAAAAATATTTCGTTGGCATCATGATATTGTAGAATCGGATGATATTGTAGCTCAAATGTTAATGGAATTTCATCAATTGATCGAAGAATTTTATAGAACGTGTAAATAGGAAGTAGGCAGTTTACAGTAAGCAGTAGGCAGTCGCTCAATAGGAACGTTCTAAAACTGCCTGTTGCCAACTGCTTACTAATTCTTCCACAAGCCCTGTGGGTAATTCCCTGCGTCCGTCAATCCGCTAAACGCTTGCTGCACCACTTCTTTGTCCTCTCGGTACGTCACCCCATACCACTGCTCTTCATTTGGAATGACCGTCATTTTCACTTTACCGGCTTGAATCTGCTCCGTTACAAATAAAGGAATATAAAATTCCGCTTTTGGATTGTCTCTATTATGCTGCACGAAATTGATAAAACTCTCGCGCAATGCCGGAAAAACGGTGTGATGAAAACCAAAAAAATTCATAGAAACCAGCGTACTTTCTGACAACTGACCACCGCCTTCGCTTTGAATTTGACCATTTACGCGCTCAATTTTATGGGTTTCATTAATAGCAGAAAGCACATTATTTTCATCTATCACGCACACGCCACGAGAGACCGAACCATTATCTGATAAGGTATTTTTTAAAATATAACCAATCATCGCATAATAGTCAGGCGTACATTCATTGGTTAAAAAATCCGCCATTGCCGGATAAGCGGTTATTCCATAAAAGTCATCGGCATTGATGATTGCAAATGGCTCGTGAATTACGTCTGCTGCTGCCAATACCGCGTGCGCTGTGCCCCAAGGTTTCTCGCGCTTTGGCAAATCTGTGATGCCTTCTACAAACATATCCAGTTCTTGATACGCATATTCGATGGCGATTTTATCTTCAAATTTTCCGCTGAATTTCGCTTTAAAATCGTCCTCAATGCTTTTGCGGATGACAAAAACGACTTTGCCAAAACCGGAGCGAATCGCGTCATAAATGGAATATTCGATAATTGCCTCGCCGTGCAGACCGATGGAATCTACTTGTTTCAAACCACCATAACGGCTACCGATACCGGCTGCGAGAATAAGAAGCGTTGGTTTCATTTTGTTGTCTTTGGATTTACGGTTACTAAAAGCTCAAAAATGAGATTAATTTTTTAAAAGAACGCACGAGGGGAGGAAATGAATAATGTCTGAACTGTGATTTGTGTGATTTATATGATTGTTTTGATGCGCTATGTATTGTCTCGCTCTGCGAACGCTGCGCCGCTGGGTTAAAAAAGTTGAAGTATGGAGGGAAGAACCTTGCGTCCTCTGCGAAGAACGCTGCGGTCTCTGCGGTTAAAACAAAGAGTGAGCGACCAAGTGATAAGTGCCAAATCACCAGTCCCTATTCACACACTATCCTTCTGCTGCCGTATCTGATTGACAAAGTTATTGACTCGATATTCTACGCTGGCTCTGTGAATCAAATCCGCGCTCACAAGCAATACCATGCCCAGCCCAAATAATCCAAACCGAAGCTGCTCCACTGCCACCGTGTATCGCGGATAAAACGGGCGCACCAGCAGGACTTCCCCAGCAATGACGACCGCAGCTAACAAAAACAGCAAAATACTGATGGCGCGACTGGCTTGTATAAACTTTGGTTGCTGGCGGCGCAAACATTTTTTCAAAAAAAGCACCGCGTCTTTGTCCCATGGATTGATGCGGATGATTTCGCGCAGGATGTATTCGGCTTTGTCGTATTCCAACATATTGTAAAGGGACGCAGCCTTTCGGAACAACATTTTCAGAAAAATATCCTCGCCTCGGTAGAATTCGATGTTGTGTGCAATTGCCATTTCAATAATCAAATCCACCAGTAGTAAGTGTTTGTGATACGCGCCTACTTCAAAAAGCGCGTTGACATACGCCGTGAGCAATTCAAAATGCTCCTCAAACTCCAATTGCTTGATGACCCCTTCCTGCTTCTCGTAGAAATGAATAATCTGGCGATACGCAGTCACTTCGATGGCTTTGAAGTCGCGATAGATTTTAGACTGATATGTTGACGGCGAAAATGACATCCTTCCCACAGCTTGTAGTGAATACAATACCGGCTTGTTCGGACTTTCGTCCAATTCAAAACTGGCTATTTGGATATTCAACAAATATAAACCATCTTTTGCAAAAAAGTGCACCTAAATTAATACGCTAATGGCACAATTTTTACAAACTTGGTCGGGAGGCCGCCAAAATGCTGGATAAATCCATAATTTTCAAATAGGAAAAATCTTAAATCGAATTTTATCGCACAAAAAATCGGCTCGTCACTATTTTGCCTTCTTCCTCCTCGATGCTGCGCCACGAGCTTTCGTCGTTCATGGCTATCCAGCGGCGTTCTTCGAGGCGGTAGTGCCAGTCTTTGTCATTTTGATAAAAAACCTGCTGCCCTTGCAATTCAATAATTTTCATAATCTCGTTGTCGTGGTGATTGCGCTCATCGAAATCGGTGAAAGCGCGCTGTGCCATTTCTGAATAATACTCGTTGAGTAACAGGAGTTTATCATTGATTTTTTCGTCCAATTCTTCTACGTTCAAACCCACTTTATGCGCCTCGCGCAACGTGACCGGATAACTATGCGACGGGTAATGGGAATTCAAATACGTGCTGATGGCTTCTACTTTTTCAAGATCGGTCATATGATACGACAAAATCTCGGTCGTCAACTTGATGGACAGCGAGCTGGCACGATCTACCGCGCCCCACACCAATGGATGCACGTGCGCGTACAAACTGGAATAGGGATTCAAATCATTGGATTGCTTGCGCTGCTCCCACAGGCGAATCACTCGATCCAGCTCATTTTGGCTCACACTCACCAAGTCATTATCTTTATCAATCGGCGACAAATCATGCGTAATCGAAGTGTCAATCGCAGAAAGATACGCCAGTGGTCCCATTTTAATCACGTCCGCACCCAGCGCGAGCATCGTCGCAGCAGACGCACAATCGAGCGGCACCATCGCAATAATTTTAGAATAGTAGCGCCGCAATAAATTGATAATACGCAAGGAACCAATGCCCGAACCACCGCCACTTTTGAGAAACAAGTAGAGCAATGGGCGCCGCGCCCGCGCTTTCAAAATGCGATAAAAAGCAAACGCATCATCCGACGTAATTCGACTACCGCCCGATACCCAATACGTCAAAAAATCGCCATCGCAAGCCTCTTGCACCTGCTGAATGACCTGCTGCGTCTCCTGATAAAGGATGGGCGGTTTTTTAGTCTCTACACTTTTTGCTTTCGTCTTTGCTGCCATGAATTGAGGTTTAGTGTTAAAACAGAACAAGATAAGTCCTTTAGCGTTTTTGCGCTTCCAAAAATGGCGTTTTTATTTTGGCTGTTGATTTTTTAATAAATCGCGTATCTCTGCCAAGAGTTCTTCCTGCGTCGGTCCTGTGGGAGCCACTACGGCTGGTTCTTCCTTGTGCATTCGGTTCAAACTCCTTACCACCGTAAATAACGCGAAAGCTACAATCATAAAATTGATAAGCGTATTGATAAGCAAGCCATAGCCGAGCGCCACGCCGCCTGCTTTGCGTACTTCCTCGATGGAATTGAGATTCACGTTTGCGGTGTTTTCAGGCTGTCTTAAAAGTACAAAAAGATTACTAAAATCAGGTGCTTGAAAAACGGCAGCGATGAGCGGCATCAGTATATCATTCACGAGCGAATTAATGACTAAGCCAAATGCGACGCCCAAAATCACGCCAATAGCAAGGTCAATCACATTGCCTTGCATGGCAAATTTTCTGAATTCTTTGAACATAAGTTGTCTCGTTTTGTGTTTGAAAATGGTTTGGATTTGGATGTGAAACTACAAAAACAGAAAGTTTTGTTTTTGCTTCTTCAAAATCGCCACCTGCCGCACATTCACCGGATACGCCTTGACAGGTGGAATGTCTTCGCCTTCAAATTTTTGGTTACCAGTGGTACTCACGGGTTCCAACTTACCAGAAATAACTTCAAATACGAGATTTTCATTTACCAATTCCGTCGTGCATAGTAATAGATTGCCCATCACTTCAAATTGATTGTATAATTTTCCACCCAGCAAGTAAGATTCCATTATAATTGTATTTTTTCGTCAATGGCGTATAAGCCTTTCGCAGTATCGAGCGTGACGAGTTCGTAATCGCGCTTACCTGCAACGGTATCCTCACCGTAGAAAATCGTCCAAGTGAAACGGTGTGTGCTGTCGGTTGGGAGCAAGTGGAGTTGCATCGGGATGGTTTGTGCCAAACCTTTGGCGTTGTGTATTTCTAGCTTGCCACTCCATTTGCCGAGCCAGCTTTTTGGAAAAGTATCCGTTTGAGCTTGCAGATTATTACAAAATATACTCATAAAAAATAGAAAGATGTAAGATTTCATTTTTTTATTATGGATTTATTTTACAAATAGGGAAAGAATAACCAGTACGTTTAAAATAGCAACAAAGGCAACCACGCTGGAAATAATGCCCAACCAACGCGACCGAATCCAACCACTCAAACCTAAACTCACCAAAAACAGCAGTAAACATCCTATAAAAGTGAGCGACAAACTTCGGTGCATATTTTTAACAAAAAGCGGCACATCCGTTACTTTTTCGGCAGCTAAGGGATAAATGAAATTTGCGCTCATCGTCCAGCCTAAAGTGCAAACGATTAGCCCGCAAGAGGCGGTAATGGTAATGCCAATAATCCAATGTACAATGGAAGTTCTTTGCTTTAAAGCTAATAACACGCCGACGAAAGAAAAAGCAAATCCACCAATCAAGGCACTAATAAAAGCCATCTGCCGAAAGGTCTCCAGCACAAATTCGGGTTTGACATTCATATTGGAAAGATTTGAATTTAAAGATAAAAATAAACCTCGAACCGTAAAAAAAAATGTGAAATAGAAAAGCCCCCACCGCAAGGGCAGAGGCTTTATGTAGATTGTAGTCAAATTCAAAATGTAATTGGTAAAACGTGATTGGTGATTGGTAAGACGTGATTGGTGATTAGTGAAATGGGATTGGTGATTGGTAAAACGTGATTGGTGATTAGTGATTTGGCACTTATCACTTGGTCGCTCATTCATTCAATCACCCCCCGTCCGGCATCTGGCATCTTTTTATCTGGCATCCCCAATCTTGCATCTCTAAATCGCCATTTCCGTTTCCGCCAATCCCTGCCGTATTTTGTTCAAAGCAGAACCGGCGTGTACCCAAGCAATTTGCTGCTCGTTGTAAGTATGGGCTGCTTCGAATTGGTCTTTCGTGCCATCTGAATGGTGCAACACGACCGTTATATTACTACTTGGATTCATGTCTTCAAATCCCGAAATATCAATGAAATCATCCTGACGAATCAAGTCATAATCATACGGATTGATGAACGTCAGTGCCAACATTCCTTGTTTTTTCAAATTCGTTTCATGGATGCGCGCGAAGGATTTTACAATCACGGCTTTCACACCTAAGAAGCGCGGCTGCATGGCGGCGTGCTCGCGGGAAGAGCCTTCGCCGTAATTGTCTTCGCCAAACACAATCGTGCCAACACCTGCATTGCGATACGCGAGACCAGAATCAGGTACGCTCATATAGTCGTTGGTGACGTAGTTGATGACTTTATTGGTCTCGTCGTTGAAGACATTAACAGCACTGATGAAGGTATTTTTAGAAATATTTTGTAAATGACCGCGATATTCTAACCAAGGACCTGCCATCGAAATGTGGTCGGTCGTACACTTTCCTTTCACTTTGATAAGAATCCGCATTCCGTTCAACTGCGTTTGCGTGATGGGAATGAAAGGTTCCAGTAATTGAATGCGCTCCGAGGTTGGGCTTACCGAAATCGAAAAAACACTTCCATCCGTCGCAGGTGCTTGATAACCAGCATCTTCCACTGCAAAACCGCTCGGCGGCAACTCTACACCAGTCGGCGGGTCGAGGCGCACTTCTTCGCCGTCTTCGTTGATTAAAGTATCGGTTAGCGGATTGAATGTCAAATCACCAGCGATTGCAAGCGCGGTTACAATTTCAGGAGACGCAACAAAGGCGCGGGTTTGGGCATTGCCATCATTGCGTTTAGAAAAATTCCGGTTGAAAGAAGTGATGATAGAATTGGCGCGATTGGGGTCGTCCGTATGGCGCGACCATTGCCCGATGCAAGGACCACAAGCATTTGCAAGCACCACGCCGCCCATATCTTCAAATGCTTGGAGTTGACCATCCCGTTGTACCGTGTACCGAATCAATTCAGAACCTGGTGTCACGGTAAAAGCTGCTTTTACTTTTAGCCTTTTAGAAACAGCCTGTCTTGCAATAGAAGCAGCGCGGTCGAGGTCTTCGTAGGAAGAATTCGTACACGAACCAATCAAACCGACTTCCAATTTTTGTGGATAATTATTTTCTTTTACCGCTTGCGCAAATTGCGAGATGGGCCACGCCAAATCCGGTGTGTACGGACCATTGATGAGTGGCTCCAAGGTATTCAAATCAATTTCAATCACGCGGTCAAAGTATTCTTCTGGATTTGCATAACATTCGGGGTCACCCGTAAGGTGCTCGGCAATGCCGTCTGCCAATTCTGCAATTTCCGCACGACCCGTAGCTCGCAGGTAGCGGCTCATACTTTCATCATATCCAAAAGTGGAAGTTGTCGCGCCGATTTCCGCGCCCATATTGCAAATTGTGCCTTTACCTGTGCAAGATATAGACTGTGCTCCTTCGCCAAAATATTCTACAATCGCACCTGTGCCGCCTTTTACGGTTAGGATACCGGCTACTTTTAGAATTACGTCTTTTGGAGAAGTCCAACCGCTCATTTTTCCTGTCAGCTTCACACCTATCACTTTCGGCATTTTCAATTCCCACGCCATCCCCACCATTACATCCACGGCATCTGCGCCGCCTACCCCAATTGCCACCATGCCCAAACCACCTGCATTCGGCGTGTGCGAATCCGTTCCAATCATCATCCCACCGGGAAATGCGTAATTTTCCAGCACAATCTGGTGAATGATACCCGAACCCGGTTTCCAAAAACCAATGCCGTATTTATTCGATACGGAGGCTAAAAAATTATATACTTCCGCATTTACATCTTTCGCGGTTCTCAAATCCTCGGCTGCACCCACTTCTGCCATAATGAGGTGGTCGCAATGCACGGTAGAAGGCACGGCGGTTTTCTCGCGTCCACAAGTAGTGAATTGCAACAATGCCATTTGCGCTGTTGCATCCTGCATCGCCACGCGATCCGGCGCGAAGAACACATAATCTTTGCCTTTATTATAAGTGCGAAGTGGAGAATCTGCGTGAAGGTGAGCGTAGAGGATTTTCTCTGTCAAATTAAGCGGACGACCCAGCGCAGTTCGGGCTTCGTCCACTCGGTTTGGGAAAGACTCGTACAAAGCCTTTATCATATCAACATCGAATGGCATAGCGCTTGATTTTTATATTTTACAAAATGATGGTTCTTTCAACAAACAAATAAGTTTTCAAATACAAAGTCCGACTTTTTATCATTGATCATTTACAAATGACCGCCCCATTTTACATTTTAAATTTAGCGTTTTAAATTTTGACTTTGTATTGAAAGCGGTCGCCAAAGGTAAAACTTTTGACCAAACTTTTGTATAATTAGAAGCGTACTAAGTTAATTTTTGTTTGGTGAAAAGCGCAAGATATTCTAATTTAATCACTGCCTTTGTGAAAACTTGTTTTTCAAAAGGGAATGCTGTATTTTACAGAAAAAATGATGAGACATGAGCGTAGCTGTAAAAAAATTAACGTACCGGGAATTTCGGGAGATGGAATTCGATGAAACCGACTCGAATTTGTATGAACTTTTAAAAGGAATACTTGTGAGAAAATCTGCGCCCCATTTTATTCATCAAAGAATTTCCAGAAAATTATTGCGAAAGTTTGAAGACCATATTTTACTAAAACAGTTAGGAGAAATTTTTTATGCGCCTGTTGACGTTGTTCTAAACGAAGAAAATGCCCCGCAGCCGGATTTGGTGTATGTCAGCAATGAAAATGTTGCTGTTTTAAATTATGAAGAGGGCGTAATAATTGGCGCGCCAGATTTAGTCGTCGAAATTCTCTCGCCCAGCACGGCTAAAAAAGATAAAACATTAAAAAAAGACATTTACGAAGAATTTGGCGTACTGGAATATTGGCTCGTTGACCCCAATAATAAAACCATTGAAGTCTATACTTTGCAGAATAATCGGTACACGTTATTTTCGCTTTCGGATACGGAAGATAAGTTGAAATCGGCACTGCTGCCGGATTTGGACATGGAATTGAAGGTTATTTTTGAGTAACATTTTACAATTTATTTAAATATACTTTACGATACGCCAACGGATTCATTTGATAATGCCGTTTAAACTGCCGGTTGAAATTAGACATCGTTTCAAAACCACAGTCAAAACAAATTTCCGCTACACTTTTTTGGTTTTCAATCAACAATTTACAGGCGTGGCTCAGGCGAATTTCATTGACATAACTCGTAAAAGACTTGCGCGTGCGCTGACTAAAGTACCTTGAAAAAGAATTTTCTGCCATATTCGCAATGTCAGCAGCATTTTTCAAACTGATTTCCTGATTAAAATGCTTTAATACAAATTGTAATACTTGGTTCATTCGCTCACTTTCCAATTCATTCTGCCCGCTAATACCGGCATTGGAAATGTAATGATAGTCTTCCGAAACTGCGAGGGCATGTAATATTCCCAATAATTTCAACCAACGGGAAAAGCCTTTTAATGCAACCAATTCAAATAACTGAGCGCTTATGATTTGATTTGTAATGCCGGTAATGTGCAAACCCCGATTCGATTTTTCCAATAATTTTTTAATTTCTTTTGCTTCCGGCAAGTTCAAAAAATGCGTACCAAACGACGTTTCCAGAAAATGCACAACAATAGACTTTGCCCGCAACGCAGCATCTGGTTGGTAATAATTGCTTTCATTGCGGTATAAATGGGGCAAATTTGGTCCGATGAGTGCCAGATCGCCCGGCTCGAAGTTAGAAACCGAATCGCCAATAAAACACTTGCCTGTGCTTTCCGTCACCAGCACAATCTCATATTCTGGGTGAAAATGCCAGGGCGTGGGATAATACAAGTAATCAAATGCTTTCACCACAAACGATTCTTCGGCTTCTTTCGGCAGGTATTCCAATACTGGTTTCATGGTTTTTCTCTCTTTTTAAACCCTAATTTACGCAGTAATTGACAAATCGTGTTAAAAAAGTACCATTTTTGGCAATTTTTTAGGTAGCACCCTCCGAAGAATTACTATAATTTTGCTAATAAAATATTTAATCATGCAACTAACAACCGAACAAATCCAATCGTATCACCGAGATGGCTATTTGGTGGTCAAACAATTTTGCAGCCGCGAGGAGACTGACAAGTTGTACTCCACCGCCATTGAAGACGACGCGATGTCGAAAAATGCGCTGGATTTGAATGACCAAAGTGGTAAAAAGACCAAGCTTTCTCTATGGTTTACGCCGGGGAATGACGTGTTTGGTTACTTAACCCGCAGTGAGAAAATGGTCAATGCCGTAGCGCAATTATTGGATGGAGAAGCTCCGGTGTGCCATTTTCATTCCAAACTCATGCAGAAAGAACCGAAAGTAGGTGGCGCCTGGGAATGGCATCAGGATTATGGCTATTGGTACAAAAACCAGTTTATGTTTCCCGATCAATTGATGAGTGTGATGGTGGCGTTGACGAAAGCGAATAAGGAAAATGGTTGTCTGCAAGTGATTAAAGGTTCGCATAAGTTAGGTAGAGTGAATCACGGTTTTTCGGGCGAACAAGTAGGTGCGGATATGGTAATGGTGGAAAATGCCTTGCAAACGATGGACTTGGTGTATTCAGAATTGGAGCCGGGCGACGCACTGTTTTTCCATAGTAATACGCTTCACCGCTCGGAAGCAAATTTGTCGGATTATCCGCGCTGGTCCATTATCTCCTGTTATTCTTTACAATCCAATTTGGCGTATAATGAAAAATCCACTGCATGGAAAACGCCCGTAGCAGTCGTACCAAACGAAGCCATTTTAGAATGGGATGCGGAGTCATTGTCGAATGCTGATTTTTTGAAAAAGGAGAATGACCCGGCGCTGAAGGAGACGGGCTGGGAGCAGGAAGTGGCGGTTTAGGGATGCCAGACGAAGAGACGAAGAAACTGAGTGACGGAGTAACGTGGAGCGGGAGAAGGAGTGATTTTGGAAATTCTATCATTTTGGAAATTCTGATTCAGACGGCTTCGGAAGGAGGAACCTTTTGCAAATAATTTTTAATGTTGATTTATTTGAAGACGCGGTGTGCGCGAGGGATAGCAGCGGTTCCGCCGTCCTGCAAGGCGGCGGAAAGAGCGGATAGCCCGACCCCCGACTGCCCCTGATTTCTACTTTCCTTTGAAAAACAACCGTTGAAGGGGCAGTCGAGGGACGCGCCCAAAAAATGTTTGTCCAATTGAAAAAGTTTGTAGAATGTTATACCTTTGCGGCGCTAAATTTCGTATCACAAAAAATTATTTTGCATGGAAGCTGTAGCAACAACGTTGAAGTATAAGGTAAAAGATATTGCGCTGGCGGATTGGGGGCGCAAAGAAATGGAACTCGCCGAGGCGGAAATGCCAGGCTTGATGGCATTGCGCGAGCGCTATGGGGTGACCAAGCCGTTGGCAGGCGCGCGCATTGCAGGCTGTCTACACATGACGATTCAGACGGCGGTGTTGATTGAGACACTTATAGAATTGGGCGCGGAGGTAAGCTGGTCATCTTGTAATATTTTCTCGACGCAGGACCACGCGGCGGCGGCGATTGCGGCGGCGGGTATTCCAGTATTTGCCTGGAAAGGCATGAACGAAGAGGAATTCAATTGGTGTATCGAGCAGACGTTGTATGCGTTTGAAGATGGGCAGCCTTTGAATATGATTTTGGATGATGGTGGGGATTTGACGAATTTGGTGTTGGATGAAAATCCAGAATTGGTAGCCGGAATCAGAGGTTTGAGCGAAGAGACGACGACAGGTGTGCACCGCTTGTACGAGCGCGTGAAAAAAGGCACGTTGACGATGCCGGCGATTAATGTGAATGACTCGGTTACAAAATCAAAATTTGATAATAAATACGGTTGTAAAGAATCGGCAGTAGATGCAATCCGGCGCGGGACGGATATTATGATGGCTGGGAAAGTGGCAGTGGTAGCGGGTTATGGCGATGTAGGCAAAGGTACGGCGGCTTCGTTGCAGGGTGCGGGTTGTCGCGTGATTGTGACCGAAATTGACCCGATTTGCGCATTGCAAGCGGCGATGGATGGATTTGAAGTAAAGAAAATGTCGAATGCGATTCCGCGGGCAGACATCGTCATCACGGCGACGGGCAATTGCGACATCGTGACGGGCGAGCATTTCAAATTGATGAAAGACAAAGCGATTTTGTGTAATATCGGTCACTTTGATAATGAAATTGACATGGCGTGGCTGAATGAAAATTATGGTCACTCAAAAATCGTTATCAAGCCGCAAGTGGATAAATATACGATTGATGGTAAAGACGTAATTCTGTTGGCAGAAGGGCGTTTGGTGAATTTGGGCGTAGGTACGGGTCACCCGTCTTTTGTAATGTCGAATTCTTTTACCAATCAAGTATTGGCGCAAATCGAATTGTGGATGAATGCCGCTAAATATGAGAATCAAGTGTATGTGTTACCGAAGCATTTGGATGAAGAAGTAGCGCGTTTGCACTTGGCGAAAATCGGCGTAGAACTGGAAGAATTGAACACGAAACAAGCGGATTATATTGGCGTGGAGCAAGCGGGACCGTTTAAGCCGGAATATTATAGATATTAAAGAGGATTCCGCTATACGGAACAAGTTGGGAGGATGGGAAAATAGGAGGATTTTGGGACGTGTTCCTCCTATGCTCCCATCCTCCTATGTTCCAAATAAAAAGGCTTTCGTGGCGCGGCTGCGGGAGCCTTTTTTATGTCAGAAGAATATCATGCCTGAGTGAGTGAAACCTTATCGGAATGGTTGAGAATCAGTGAGGTTATCAATCTAAAAATCAAAGATATAGACTCGGAAAAGAAGCAGATATGAATCGAACAGGGCAAGGAAAAAAAAGACCGCTATACCTTGCTTTCTCCCAAAACGCTGGCACTGTTGAGAACTTATTTTAAAGAATATCAGCCGAAGGAATACCTCTTTTAGGGGCAGGAAGGTGTGCAATATGCTACAAGAAGTATTCAGGCGTTTTTTTAAGAAATCTGTAAAAAAGTAGGCATTCAAAAGAAAGTAAGCGTCCATACCTTACGCCATTCTTTTGCTACCCATCTACTGGAAAAAGGGGTTGAT
>CAZJXN010000086.1:5830-23276 GCA_964549655.1 uncultured Saprospiraceae bacterium | reverse complement strand
CTTCATTTAATAAGTGCGCCGGGCATTATCCAATACCATGAAATCCATTAAATTGTGTGTGTAAATTCGATAGACAAGAGGGTTAAACTTTGAAGGGAAAAGCAACCCGGTTTTTTTTGGTAGAATAGCCTCAACGAGATAAGTGTTGATACAATGTATAATCTATATAAAAGTTCAGATAGCGTTGTTACTAAAGCACATTGTTTGGAAAATACACAGCGCAATTGGTCTCAATCAAGTACGCGTGCAACGGATAGGGATGGTTACTCCTTGTTTAAAAGAAGTTATGCAACACAATATTACTCTAAAAGAATGAAAAAGTCAACGTTAATATAAAAAATATTTTTCATACCTATACAAAAAATGGATAAAGCGATTGGATTGTACCATGTAAAAATAAATTTTTCAACACAAGCCACATAGCGCAGATAAAAAACGATGTGCCTAACCTGTCCCACACAGTGGGATGTGGCAAAATTACTTCATGAGCACGCGTCTCAAAACGTACAACCTTGAACAAAAAAAACTTCAAACAATAAACAAAACATTAAAAAAACTTGACATTCTAACTAAAAATCAGTAACTTACGGGGACTAACCAAAACCAAAGGAAGTCATTATGGCAACTACATTACGAACAACCGTCACGATTTTATTACTGGGCGTTACCTCTATTGCCTTTACCCAATCAGAAAAGACATTGGTCAAATCCTTTCCCCTCGAAGCCAGTCAAACCGTGTCACTCGACTTGCCGGGTGCTATTGAAGTAAAAACGTGGGATGGCGACTTGCTCCGCATTCAAATGACCATTACCTTACAGAATGGCAGCGAAGCGGTTTTAAAATCCCTCATCAGCGCCGGACGGTATAACCTGATTGCAAAAGTCAATGGCGGCACGATGAATGTGACCGCACCATCCTTAGCCAGGGAGGTACAAATCGGCGGTAAAGCGTTGGGAGACAACGTTACCTTTCTCGTTTTTGCACCCAAAAATGTTTCGGTAAAATTACCGACATCCACTTCCACCACACTACGCAACACGGAGGGCGGTTCTTCGTTATGAATTGGAGGCTTAGGAAACTTTGAAAGTTTCCTAAGCCTTTTAGAATTTAAAAACCGATTCCAATGAAATTTTTGTCTGTTCTCTTTTTCCTTGCTTTTGCTATTACGGGCATATATGCTCAAAATCAGCGCATTATCCATCAAACTTTTCAATTGGATACTGCTACCACCCTTCAATTGGATTTGTTTGGTACTTTCACCATCGAACCTTGGGTGGGCGACGCAATTATGATAGAAACGCAAATCAGTGTTTTAAATGCTTCCGAAGGCGCGCTCAATCATTACATCAAAGAAGGACGCTACGAGATTGAACCGAAATTGGAAGGCACTACGCTGCTTTTAACCTCGAAAACTAAAAAACGTCCGCAACTTAAAAAAGCGGACGGCACCTCCGCCGAGCAAGTTGTTGTGAAGGTTTTTATGCCAGATGGTCTACAAGCTGCGGGTGCGAATACTTGGACGAAACCGAAGGAGTGACTTAGAGATTTAGTGACCAAGAGAAAGAGGGACGAGAGAAAAAAAATATCCTAAAATCCTAAAATATCTAAATCTTCATGCGAGCTACACTCTTTTTAATTACCCTATTTTTATTGAATATGTTCATCCTCACCGCGCAAGTCACGGGCAAGATTGACAATAAAGAAGTGGGTTTAAGTTTTGTGATTCCAGTAGGCTGGGTTGCACAGGAAAGCGGGGAAGCCGTAATTCTTAGTTCGCAAACAGAGTCCGGTTTTATGTTGATGATTGAACACACGTCTACCAGCATCGAGCAGATAAAAACCGATGGGGATGTCGGGGTGTCAGAAGAGGGCTTTCAATTGCAACGCTCCGGCGAGTATGAATCTATTGGTACGAATGGCGTTGGCGCAGAATTCACAGGTGCGATACAAGGTGAAGCAGCAAAAGGATACGTCGTCGGCTTACTCAATCCTTACGGCAGTGGTTTGACGATTTTGTCAATGGCGGAAAGTAGCACGTATTCTAAAAAATATAAAGATTTGGCAATCACCTTCGCAAAAAGTGTAAAGTTTTCAAAACCAGTCGTTCCTCCCATAGCTAATGAATGGAAAACCGCTTTGAAAGATACTAAACTGACTTATCTTTCTTCTTACAATAGCGGCGGTGGTAGCGGCGGCATGAGTGCGCGAGAGGAGATTCATCTTTGTGCGGCAGGTTATTTCAAGTACAGCAGTGATTCGAGTGTTTCGATGAATGTAGACGGCGCGTCTGGCTCCAGTAGTGGTAAAAACGATGGCGCGGGCAAATGGGAAATCACAGGGGATGGCAGTGGTGGCGTAGCTTTGAAGTTGACGTTTGAAAATGGCGAGGTGAAAACTTATCGGCTTTCGGCGGAAGGCACCAAAACTTTTTTGAATGGAAAACGGTATTTTAAAACAGGATTTCAGGATGAAGCGCAGCATCGCCCAAGTTGCCCGTGATTAAATTTGAGGTTAAGGTTTGAGCGGTCTGGCATCTGGCATCTATTCATCTTGTTTGAAATTTCTAAAATCTATTGTCTAAGGTCTAACGTCTGGCATCTGGTATCTATTTATCTGGCATCTTATTTTTGTTTTGAATTAAAAAAATGATAAAAGAAATCGAGCTTAAGTTGCTGCCCAAAGAAGCAGCCATTGAGCAAGTGATACAGCAAAAAGCCGCGCAACAACTTCGGCTCCAAGCATCCGAAATAGCTGACCTGCGCGTGGTGCGGCGTTCCATTGATGCGCGGGGTACTCAGCCATTTTTTCTGTTGAAAGTAGAGGTGTCTATCGGTGCGCCGTTTCAATCAGAACCAGCCCTTCTCGAAGGTTTAAAGCCAGTTGATGGCAAGCAAAAAGTCATCATCGTAGGTGCAGGACCGGCAGGATATTTTGCAGCTTTAGAACTCATCGAGCAAGGCATTCAACCCATCATCTTCGACCGAGGGACGGACGTGCGCACGCGCCGACGCGACCTGCGAGCCATTCAGCAATTTGGTATTGTCAATCCGCATTCTAATTATTGCTTTGGCGAGGGTGGGGCAGGCACGTATTCGGATGGCAAGTTGTACACGCGTTCGCACAAGCGGGGTGATATTTATAAAGTGTTGAAACTCTTGGTGGAACATGGTTCGAGTTCTGATATTTTGGCAGACGCGCATCCGCATATCGGTTCTAATAAATTGCCAAACATCGTTGCAAATATTCGGGAAACCATTCTAAAATATGGCGGCGAAGTCCATTTTGATAGTTTTGTTACGGATTTTATTATAAAAAATAATCAAATTTTAGGTGTTGTTGTAAATAATGAGGTAGAACATTTAGCAAACGCAGTCATTTTAGCAACTGGACACTCGGCGCGAGACATTTATGAGTTATTACATCGCAAAAATATTCTAATAGAAGCCAAACCGTTTGCGCTCGGCGTACGCATTGAACACTCGCAACAATTGGTGGATAAAGTGCAATATCATCAGTCGCCCCGCGATGAAAACTTACCAGCTTCGAGTTACAAATTGGTGTCGCAAGTGGAAGGGCGCGGCGTGTTTTCGTTTTGTATGTGTCCGGGCGGCTTGGTCGTACCGGCGGCGACGGCTCCCGGTGAGATTGTGGTGAATGGAATGTCCATGTCGCGGCGCGATTCTGAGTTTGCCAATTCCGGCACGGTCGTTGCGATTGAAATGGATGATTTACAGCCGTTTGCGGCGCATGGCGTTTTCGCTGGTTTGGCATTTCAAAAAAGTGTAGAGCAAGCTATGTTTCAAGCCGGCGATGGCAGTCAGAAAGCTCCTTCACAACGATTGACTGATTTTGTGAATGGAAAAATTTCTGCCACGTTACCGAAGTCTTCTTATATTCCAGGCTTACTTTCTGCGCCGCTGCATGAGTTGCTTCCACCCTTGATTTACAAGCGATTACAGCAAGGCGTATTAGATTTTGGTAAAAAAATGAGAGGTTATTACACAGAAGATGCGAATGTGATTGGCACGGAAAGTCGCACGAGTTCGCCCGTCCGTATTCCACGCGAGCATGATACGTATGAGCATCCGCAGGTGAAAGGACTTTTTCCGTGTGGGGAAGGCGCAGGGTATGCAGGTGGGATAGTGTCGGCGGCGATGGATGGGCAGAATGTTGCAAAACGATGTGCTGATATGCTGATGTGTTAATGTGCTACATAAACAGATTAGCAAATCGGCACATTTTTGTAGCTTGCATTTTTAATTTTAATAGGTGTGGCAGATTTTGTCAAGAAATGAAAAAACAAATATGAGAAATATTGTGGATTTGGTAGGGCGCATTTTGCTGTCCTTTATTTTTTTCTATGATGCGTATGATTCCATTTTTTACTACCACGATACGAAGGCGAAAATGACGGATTATGGGCTGACTTGGAAGCAGGATTGGCTCATTATAGGTGCTATTATTTTTCTGGTATTGGGAAGTTTGATGTTGTTATTGGGGTATCGGGCGCGTACGGGGGCGGTGTTGTTGCTGCTGTATTTTATACCTGTTACATTTATTGCACATTCGTATTGGAATGATCCAGAGCCGATTCGACGTTTACAGGCGTTGTTATTCACCAAAAATATTGCCATCATGGGCGCGCTCTTGCTCGTATGGGCGAATGGGACGGGACGATTCAGCATCAAACGGATATTGGCGACGACCAGGGTGCCGGGCACGTAAAATGTTATTTGTGAAACGTTATTTGTGAGTTGAGATTTATAAAAATAGAGCGACCAAGAGAAAAGAGACCGAGTGTGTTAGAGACCACGTGACTAAGTGAGAAGTGAAATAAAATCTGCGAAATCTGCGGGAGGTATACCAAATCCATCAGGCAAATCAGAAAATCCTATTAATCATGGTCGTATTTTAATTTTTTTAATTTAGCTTTGTAAAAATTTATTCTATTCCAGAAACATTACAAAATCTATTGGTGTGATAAAAGCAGTTATTGTAGAAGATGAAGTAAAGGGCATGAACAATTTGAAAAATTTGCTTGCCCAATACTGTGAAGATGTAGAAATCATCGGCGAAGCCACGAGCGTGGAAGAAGGGTTGGAATTGTTTGCAGACCCTGCGGTGAAGCCCGATGTCGCTTTTTTAGACATTAGCCTGCCGGATGGATTGGTTTTTCAACTTTTGAATCGGTTGCGTCCGATTAATTTTGAAGTCATTTTTGTCACCGCTTATCAGGAATATGCGATTAAAGCGTGCGAGTATAGTTCGATTGGGTACATCGTGAAGCCGATTGACCCGGATGCCCTCAAGGAAGCCGTCACCCGCATTCGCTCACAGAAAGGTGACACGCAGATTGATAAACGCATGGACGTTTTTTCTAATTATTATAATAACCCAAATGCCTTTACTAAATTAAGTATTTTTGCGTTAGATGGTATTTATTTTGTGAATATACGAGACATTGTACGATTTGAAGCAGAAGATAATTACACCCATATTTACCTCGATGGTGGCGACCGTATCACAGCTTCCAAAACCATTAAATCCTACGAAGATTTATTGATACCTTTCAATTTCTACCGCGTGCATAAGCGCCATGTTATTAATTTGAATTTTATGCGCAAGTTTGTAAAAGGAGATGGCGGCTACCTTATCATGGACGATAATATGAAGATAGAAGTCTCTCGCCGACGCCGACCTTCCTTCATGGAGCAGATGCGGAAACTGCAAGAAGGGCTGTAATCATTTACCATTTACTATTTATTATTTACCGTTTTATATATGGCATTGATTATATTATAATCGTAGGATAGTGCGGTAAATGATAAATGCTAATTGGTAAATTGGTTTTAAAAATTTATGTGTTATAAAAAAATGTGAGCCGCAAGTGTTAAAATGGTTTCTCGCTGGTGAAAAAGCTATACCTTTAACCTGTTATTCGATTTGCCCTTATTTTAGCGCGTGACACAAAACATCCCGTGTACGAACAAAAAAAAATTGTATGCTATGGGAAAAGACAAAAAAAATCTTAACGACCTTAAGAAAGAAAAAGACCTGAAACCGATTCCAAAAGGTGATATGAACAAAATCACCGGTGGTAAAAACGACAAGGACAAGAAAAAGCACAACAACGGCTGCGGTGGCATTTTGCCGCAATAACCGTTTACGTATCAGAACCGAGAAAACACTATGAGGGCTACATTCCAATACCAATGGTATGTAGTCCTCTTTGTTATTTGGTAGAGGCGCGAAGGTGTTATCTTTTGTACAAAAAGGTAGTATCTTGTTTGCTATTTAATTAAGTGTGCTTTTCAACTATGACAACATTCGCCAAGCCAGTATTGACTATCAGCCAGTTAGAAAAAAATTTGCCAAAGCAAAAGGATGCTTTACAGCGACTGTATTTGATTGATGAATTGGCAAATCATTACGTGTACACCAATATCCGCCGCGCTCAAGAGCTGCTGGCAGACCAATTATGTATTCTACAAAAAACAGATAATCCCGATTTTGAACTGAGCTATCACCTCAATACGGCGACGATTGAAAACCAATTGTATAATTACGCAAAAGCGGAAAATCATTTTATAAAAGCCATAGATTTGTTGGAGGAGCGCGGTGCTGCCAAGCAATTGGCAGACGCGTACATTGACTATGCGGGTACTTGCATGAACTTGGAAAAGATGGACGATGCCTCCGAGTATCTCGAAAAAGCGAGCCGCTTGTTGCGCAATTTCCCGGATGAACGACTCACTGCTCGCATCACTTGCCGCGAGGGTTATATGCACCTTCATTACTCTAATTATTCAAAAGCGATTGAGTTATTATTAGAAGCTGATAAAAATCTTACACGTCTCCAAACTTCATTACAATTAAAAGATCATTATTTCTTGACCTTGATTCACAGTGGTTTAGGAAGAGTATACGAACGAAACGACGACGATGAGAAAAGTGTGCGTGCGTACCTGAAAGTGGTGAATATGTGCGAAGCGATGGGAATGCGCAGTCGGCTTTCTTGGCATTATCTCAACGTTGGCAATGGTTACATGGCGATGGTGGATTATGAAAATGCCGAGTGTTATTTTAAAAAAGCGATTGATATAGCGGATGACAGCAGTCAGCAAGCACGGGCGAGTGCGTATGCAAATATGGGCTATTGTGCGCTTGAAAAAGAAGAATATCAAAAAGCGATTGAGTTATTTGACTTGGCGGAGCGATTGTATAAAGAGAAGTCCGAGCAAGATTTTTTTAATTTTTCGAATATCGAATTGTGGCGCGGCAGGCTGTACGTAGAGTTGGAAGACTATAGCCGCGCGATGGAACATTTTATGCAGGCGTTTCAGTATGCGCATAATATTGAAGATTTTAAACAATTATCAAATGTGTGTAAAGAAATCGCTTCTTTATATGCCGAAGTAGAAGATTTTAAAAATGCCTATGAATATCAAGTGGTGCACAGCCGCATGGAGGAGCAATATTTAGAACAATTGGAAAAACGGAAACAGATTGAATTAGAAATAAAATATGAAGCGGAGAAGAAGCGGCAAGAAACCGAATTGTTGCGATTACAAGCTACGAAGTTGCAACTCAAAGCGTTACGTGCGCAGATGAATCCGCATTTTATGTATAATGCGCTTAATTCTATTCAAAATTATATCACTTCTAACGAAATTACATTTGCAGCTAAATATCTTGCCAAGTTTGCCAATCTTATGCGCCAAAGTTTGGATTATTCTGATTTGGAAATTATATCTTTAGAAAAAGAAATCAAGTTTCTGGAGGATTATTTATATATCAATGAAAAATTGCGGTTTGAAGGGCAGTTGAAATATGAAATTATAGTAGATGATGATATCGAAGAAGACATTCTCGGTGTGCCGACTATGATTGTACAGCCGTATGTAGAAAACGCGATTGAACATGGCTTGCGCACCAAAAAAGATGGCGTTGTGAAAGTAACGTTCTCGTTATTAGATGATGATAATATTTTATGTGTAGTAGAAGATAATGGCATCGGGCGAGAGAAAGCGCGTCAAATCCGACAGCAAGACCCTAATTATCAAAACCACCGCTCGCGTGGTACGAATATTACAGAGAAACGTCTCCAGATTTTACACCATTCCAAAAGTCAAAATGTCTTTGTGAAAACCATAGACCTCACCAATGCTCGCACCAAAGAGCCGCGCGGCACCCGCGTAGAAATTCAAATCCCGATTGTGGATATTCAGCTAAAATGATGGTACACTGATAGTTAGGATGACTATGATTTTTTTATGATTCTTCACTTAATCAAATCATAAAAAATCATAATTATCTTATTAAATCAGTGCACCATTCGCCTTTCCACATCCAATCTTATAAAAAAGTAAGAGATAGTAGAGATAGTGCAAGAATCGCGCTATTTTTCGGCTGTTATAAATATCAATTATGGAAGATTTGAGCAATATGCGGGTAGAAAAAACCGGCTTTTTGAATCGAGTAGGACGATGGTATCAAAACCTGACGGTACAAGTGCTGACAGCGATTGTACTGGGCATCATCTTGGGCGTGGTCGCTCCTGACACGGCTGCGGCTACTAAACCGCTGGCGGATACGTTTATTGCGATGATTAAAATGGTGATTGCGCCTGTTATTTTTTTGACGATTGTAGTGGGCATCGGTAGTGTGGGCAATTTGAAAAAGCTGGGTCGAGTCGGTGGAAAAGCGATATTATATTTTGAAATTGTGACGACGGCAGCGTTGTTGATTGGTTTGGGCGTGGCGAATTGGGTGCGTCCGGGGGCAGGCGTGGACACGAGTAAGGTGGCAGCAAACGCCACGGAAGGACAGCAAATACAGCAATACAGGCAGCAAGCCAGCGAAATGGATTGGGTCTCGTTTTTTACACACATCGTGCCGAGTAATGTCATTAAAGCATTTGCGGAAGGGGATATTTTGCAGGTGTTATTTTTTTCGGTGTTGTTTGGTATTGCAGTGACGCGCTTGGGTGACACAGGTCGGCAGTTGATGCTATTTTTTGAAAAATTGTCAAAAGCATTTTTTGGGGTATTACACATTGTAATGAAATTTGCGCCGATTGGTGCATTTGCAGGCATGGCTTTCACGATTGGTAAATATGGGATAGCGACTTTGATTCCACTTGGGAAATTAATGTTGAGTGTTTACATTACGATGTTTTTATTCATTTTTATCATATTGAATGGTATTGCACGGTGGTACGGATTTAGTTTGTGGCGTTTATTAATACATATTAAGGAAGAAATTTTAATTGTGCTGGGTACTTCGTCGAGTGAGTCGGTACTGCCGCGTATCATGGAAAAACTCGTACGCTTCGGCTGCGCGCGACCAGTCGTAGGACTGGTAGTACCAACTGGTTACTCGTTCAACCTCGATGGCACCACCATTTACCTCTCCATGGCAACTGTTTTTTTGGCGCAAGCGTATGGTATTGAATTATCTTGGGGACAGCAGTTGAGTATTATCGGCATTTTGATGTTGACTTCCAAAGGAGCGGCGGCGGTGACGGGCGGTGGATTTGTGGTGCTGGCTTCTACCTTGGCCGCGGTGCAAGTGATTCCTGTAGAAGGCATTGCGTTATTGCTGGGCGTAGACCGATTTATGTCAGAGGCGCGCGCGATTACGAATCTGATTGGCAATGCGGTAGCAACGGTGGTCGTGGCGAAGAGTGAGCAGGAGTTTTCGGAAGGAGAGTTGTTTGAGTAAGTTGAAAAGCTTAAGCTAATTACATTTTGAAACTAGTTGTTCAATAAGTGCGGCATCCCACTATATGGCGGGAAGCCAAACTATATCGAATAATTTAATTCACAATGTACTAATCTACTGCTAATCAAATTAATGATTATTTGTGTTTATTTGAAAAGTCATATAGCTAGTGATAAACTTAAATAGGATATAAACGTTTTGTTTAGGCAAATTAATAACACCTTTTTTAGTCAAAAATACTTGCTTTCTATAAATATAACATCTATGTTTGTTGGCTCATTAATGTGAAGGATGACCTATTTAAAAGATAAATCTGATTACAATATCCAGTCCGCACAGTCTTTGGTAAATCAATCGTTATATTCTTCTCGTATTCATTGTTCTTATTATATTATAGTTGTGTGCAATTGATGCTTCATATTCTAAGATCAGATTTGGGGAAAACTGAAGCACAGATCAAAAAAGAGCAACAGGGTCAATCTTCTCACAATTGGCTCATAAATGTTATAAACACAGAATTTAATAGGCGTAATAATTCTCAAAGTAGAAGTTTCTATAATACAATAGGTCAATTAAAAAGTTTAAGAGTAAAAGCTGATTATAAAAATGCTGAAATTTTACAACCTGAGGCTAATAGGGCTTTAAATGAGGCAAATAAAGTATTAATATCATTGAAAAGTAATTTTGCAATATGAAGTCACAAGAATTTGTTATAAATAAAATCAATCATCTAATAGATTTATTTCCAGAAATTCAACTTCAATATGTCTATGATACATTTGAAACATCTCATTTTATTGAAGTTCTCCCTAAAGAAACCTATGATTCTACTGAGCGATACGGAAAGGAAGAATTAAAAATAACTCAAGAGTTTATTGAAAAATACCCTTATGAGCTTATCACTTTTGTTACTCAAGGAGATTTGATTACGATCGACCGGCCTATCTACAGCCGAAAAGGATTCTTGCACAATTAGTATAAGAATGCACTAAATTTTAACTTTGCACAAATAGAGATTTTTTATTCACATAATGCAGTTTTACCAGAAAAAATTGATTTGCATCTTGCAATGAGAGGTAAATTCATTAGTAAATTTTCTGATATCAATTTTACTGCTAGTCTCAATAATAAATTTTTCTTATTAGAAGCATCTAACGCTAATAGTTTGCCTATTGATATACCAGTTGGAGAAAGCCGTTTCGCAATGGCTGCATAAATTTATTGGTAATGGAACAATCTAATTCATATAAATTATTAAATATTTTTCTCATAGAAAGCCACTTTAAAAGAGGGGACAGTATTGATTTTTCAAATGCCGGATTTAAAAGTAATATTGACATCAATACGGACAGCCAAATTCATGATGCTATTTTGACAACAGTATTGAAAATAGAATTTCATGCAGGAGTTGATGGAAATGAGCAAATTATGGCTTCTATTGCAATGTCAGGCTTATTTGAGACACCCATTAACTACGAATCCACAATAGAAGATTTTAAAAAAATTAATGCCCCCGCCATTATTTTTCCATTTGTTAGAGAACATTTGGCAACTATTTCTATGAAAGCAGGTATTACTCCTATTTTACTGCCTCCTGTTAACTTTATTAAACTTGCAGATGACACAAAGTAAAACCACCTTTAATAACTCCCCGCCTCTAATTTCACTTTTCCTTGAAATGTCCAAAACACAAAAGCCGTGTAGCTCATCACCAAAGGTGCGCCGATAGCGGCTTAAATTTGGTTGATAGGTTGATGGGATTATACGTCAGTCACTTGTTCACTCTGCCCCCAAGTCCCTGCGTCCCTCTTGCGGCGGGTCGTAACGAACATTCAAATTAATCCAAATCGCTCTTGCCAAACGGAAAATGTAGACTAAAAACAGAGCCACGACGGCAAGCAATAACAAAAATGACCCATTGATACTCCAACCGACGATCCATCGGAAAAAGGCGGTGAAGCCCAGACAAAAGAAGCCCATAAAGATATAGGAAATGAACATCGCGCCATAGTAGAATCCAGGTTCCGGCTCAAAGCGCTGTCCACAATTTTCACATCTTTCTTTCATTTCAAACGGGCGCTTGAAGGAAAAAGTCGGCGTGTAGAACATATCGGTTCCGTGGCACTTTGGACATTTGAAGCCGAAAATGCTGTATAATTTGCTATTTTTTTTGAAGATACTCATGCCACTTTGTTTCATGCGCGTGTGATGCCGAATCGTATTCGGCAATACGTTTCGCCGATTTGGTAATCGGCGCCACAACTTACATATTACACTGACAATTCTCCAGACACTCAATAATCAGCGACACGTCCCGTTCTTTCAGCGAGTACAACATACTTCTACCATCGCGCTTTACACTCAAAATGCCTTTCAACCGCATATTTTGTAGGTGGTGAGAAGTGAGCGACTGCTCGCTGCCCAGCATCTCACATATCTCCGTTACCGAAAGGCGAGGATACTGTTCCAATAGATTGACGATACCCAAACGCATCGGGTGCGCCACCGTTTTAAGAATATTGGAAATACGTTCTAAGCGGGTTGCCTCTTTTTCGTTATTGAGGATGCCAGTTTTTGCTTCCATGTTATAATTTATAGTACAAGATGAGTCAAAGGTAGAAAGAAACGATTGAACGCAATAATTTCTTCGTTCATATAGAATGAGGCGAGACGTTAAATGGTTGCAAAAAAAATGGAACGCTGAGATGCCCCAACGTTCCATTTGCAATGGTGCCCAGAACAAGATTCGAACTTGCACGCCCTTGCGAGCACTACCCCCTCAAAGTAGCATGTCTACCAATTTCACCACCTGGGCTTTTTTTAGACGTTAGATATTAGATCATAGACTTTAGACCCCGCCTTTCTTTCTCCTTTTCTTTTTAGGACGTTAGAATAGTATACCATATAATTTAGCGTAACATTTTTTTCAAAAAGCCGGTTCCAAGTAAGAGCGGTCTAAAGTCTAACATCTAAAGTCTTAAAATCTTCGCAAAGATAAAGCGATTTTGCATTTTGTCAACTGTTGGTGTAAAAAAAGCACGTTTCAAAAATCAAGATTGGAAAAGAAGATAAAATATCTATCTATCTTTGCGTCGCAAAAAAATTATAAGCATGTCAAAAAAGTGGATATCTCGTGTTGCAATTGGTTTGTTAATTGTGCTGGTCGTTATGCAGTTTATTCGGGCGGACCGCTCTACACCGATCACCAATCCCGGTATTGATTTCATGCAGTTAGCCGCGCCGCCTACTGATATTGCTATGCTGATGAAAACCGCCTGCTACGATTGTCATTCCTACCAAACCACTTACCCTTGGTATTCCAACGTGGCACCTATTTCTTGGTGGATTGATAGCCATGTTAAAGATGGGCGCAAACACCTTAATTTTTCAGAATGGGGCAAATATCCGCTAAAAAAGCAGCTAAAGAAAATAGACGAGACAATGGAAGAAGTAGTAGAGGGACACATGCCCGAAAGCTCTTACACCTGGATGCACGGAGGTTCCCGACTCACCGCCGCACAGCGTACGCAACTCGCCACTTACTTTGAGGAGTTAAAAGCAGAATTAAGATCTATTCCTGCTATGCCCCCACCACTGCCCAATCTACCGCCGCCCAATCAATAAAAGGAAGATAAAAGCGTTACTACTGCAGAGAAATACCGTTTAAATAGCTATGGAACATCTATTAAGGTATTCCGTTCTACGGATAGAAAAAGGAAAGAATGCGGATAACGATAATATGTATTTGTCTGGCGTTGAGGGGCACATTGTGGTCACAAACCGAACTTTTCACGAAAGTGCAGAAAGTAGCAGTTCCAGTCTATTGTACGCCCGGTATTGCAAATAAAGCCCGCACACGAGGGGTTGAAATTTATTATACCAGAGCAGGCGGCGGCGACATTCAATGGCGCGATGCTGTGCCGGGAGACTTGCAGGCGTTGGGGGAAGTGAAATCGTATGAGCATTTTGGTGCTAAACTCAATATACCAATCGTACTCAAACCTGATTTTAAATTATTCGTGGGTTATGCTTATCAGCCAGAGCGCTATCAATATCGGGCAGTAGGCGCAGAAATTCAACCCTTTGTTGAAGGCTTGAATAATCGCTTATTGAAAAGTAATTCGTTTACAATGACGGCTTCCAAGTCATTGAGCGCTACCAATTATCTTTTACTCCGAGGTAAAGTGGGCTTCAACGGCGAGTACGATCAGTGGATTAATTTTGACAAACGGTATCAAACGTTTAATGCACTTGCCTTATTAGGATTTAAAAAAACGGAGGATTTTGAATGGGGCGTAGGTTTGTATTACAATAAAAATATGCGCCGCCAGTTATTGCTGCCGTTTGCCATTCTCAATAAAAATTTCAATGATAAATGGGGTATTGAATTAGCACCGCCGGTCCATATGTTAGGAAGATATAATATCAATCCAAAAAGTATTTTATTATTCGGAGCAGAATATCATAGCAGAATGTATTCCATTGACAGTGATGGATTTAGCATTGCAAGCACTACACCGCCGCCCATTTACAGAATGAATCACAATGAAATCAACGCCGTAGTAACTATTGAGCGTCAACTTATACCTTGGATTTGGATGAGCGTAAAAGGCGGTTATCAATTTAATATGGGCGGTCGTTTTGAATCCGTATCCCCTGACAATCCTTCTTACCGCGTACGCCTTCCTAATGCACCGTTTGTCAATATGAGTATTTTCCTTTCTCCACCCGACCACATGAAGTAAGTGGTGAATAGTGAAATTGTGATTTGTGAATAGTGATTTCCCGTTTCACAAATCACTATTCACAAATCACAAATCACGTCTCACAAATCACTATTCACGTCTCACAAATTACAATTTCACCCCAAACGTCACCACCACCGATCTTCCATCCGAACTCCAGATACCTGGACCGGGATAAATCGTGGGTCGCTTGGTAAAATATTGCTCATCCGTAATATTGTTTACACTCAAACGCAGCATATACTTTTCGGCAAAGCGCATCGAAGCATTGAAATCCAACACACCGTAAGCGGGCACCACCCCCACTGCGCCATTGGCACTTGGTTTTACGGTATTGAGTGCATCCGCAAAAGATTTGTCCACGAAGCTGTATTGTGCAGTAGCACTAAAATTGCCCGCCCACAGTTGCAAACCATTGCGGCTCATCCAGCGTGGTACGGTTTCCAGGCGATTACCAGTGATGTCTTTGTTTTCGCCTTTTACTACAGCATTGCCACGAGTATAAACCCCATCGAAATAAGACGTAGAAGAGAAAACGGAGATGTAAAACCCTTTAGAATAGTAGCCCAATAGTTGCATTGGTTTAAATTCTACATAAGCCTCTACGCCATTCGTGCGACTATCGCCGGTATTGGTTTTGAAAATGTAGGAAGCACCCTGTGCATCTTCCAATACCAGATTGCCGATTCGATTGTTGTACTGCAATTGGAAAACGCCCAAATCATAATGCAGAGCACCTTGCAATAAATTACCACTCATGCCTGCTTCGAGGTTGTAGCCAGAAGCATCTTTCAAATTCGGGTCGGTCACGTCCAAAACGGTTGGTGGAATCACATCGCCCAAAACCATCGGGCGGTAGGCTTGCGACCAGCCTGCATAGAAGCGATTTTGGTCATCTAATTTATACTGCGCATTTACACCAAAAAGGGGAAACATGTGCTTGATTTTCAAAGGCACTTTGTCTTCTGGGTAGTAGCTGATGTAGCCCACCATATCGGTTGAGCCACTTTCGATGCGGAATCCGGGATTGACAGTCAATTTTGGAGTGACGTAAAACATATTTTCGACAAAAAACGCGACGTTTTTAGTTTTGTAGCGCAAGTCGCGTCCCCAGTTGCCGGTGATGCTCAGGTCATAATCCGAGCTTGTTGAGCCTTTTCCATTCTGGCGGCGGCGCATATTGTTGTCAATATAGCGAATGCCGGTAGCCAGGGTATTTTTAAAATTGGCAATGCTGTAATTTTGCGTCAAGCGCAATTCGGTGGTGTGGCTTCTAAACGCATCAATATCCACCGTGCGGTTTTTATATTGGTCGGTCGCCGGGTCAATCAAGTCAGGTGTAGTGGCAAAGCCCACCAATTGTAACACACTTCTACCGCCAATAACGGCGGAAGTAACGAGATTAAGATGCGTATTTACCCCGATTTTCCAATCCAAAGTCAAAGACGGGATGTAAATATCCGGGCTATAATAATTGCGTTGGCGCGTGGATTGGCGCGGATTGGCGTAAAACATACTGTCATTAAGTGGTCCGGGCAGGCGATATAAATAAGTGGAATGGGCAAATTCTGCTTTTAAAAACATTTTTTCACTTGCCTGATATTGCAACATCGCGTATTGCGCCGACGCGTCCGAAGTGGCATTGTCGCGGTAGCCCTCCGAAACTCGTTTTTGATAATAGGCGTAATAACTCCACTTGCCTAATTTGCCGCCCAACGCATTATAGCTACTAAATAAACCATAAGAACCTACGGAATTAATACTTTCAAAACCTACTCGCTTCGTCGTATCGGGCGATTTTGTAACGTAATTCACCATACCGCCGAATTGTGCGCCATATTGCAAAGCTGCCGTGCCACGTACCAGTTCCACTTTTTGAATCGCCTCCATCGGTGGGCTATAATGACTTGCCGGATAGCCGTACATATCTGAATTGGTGAGTACGCCGTTTTGACGCACATTGAACTCCCAGGAGCGGTGCGGGTCGAGTCCACGGGTAGCCACATTCACCTGATTGCCAGAGCCATCCATATCATATACAAATGCGCCGGGAATTTTAGCAAAAAGCTGCCGCCCAATTTTTTCGGATAAATTCGTATTCAAATCGGCGATATTGATGACTTCATTTTTCTTACCCGCCATGATATACGTGCCGTGTACGTCGGGCAAACGACGAATTTCAATGTTGCGACGCTCCGCAGAGATAACCACTTCGTTCAGGCGACTTTCGAGTGTTTCAAGATTGATATTTTCAATAAAAGTATTTTGTCCCCGAAGGGCTATTTTTTTCGTAATGGTTTGATAACCAACGTGGGAAATCGTGAGGGTGTAATCGCCAGTTGAAATATTTTCAAATAAAAAGGAACCCTCTTTCTGGCTGGTGGTGATTTTGTTAATTTCTTCTAATAACAAGTGTGCATCTGGAATAGGTATATTATTCGCATCGGATATGCTACCTTTTAATACCACATTTTGCGCAAAGCTGAAGGTAGAAACAAAGCATAATAACAGTAAAATAAGACGTGTCATGGGATGATTTTCTTTCAAAATTGATAAAAAAAAGCTGCCAGTCATCAACGGAACTGGCAGCTCTTTATTTTAATCCGTGTGTTTATTTCTTGAATGGTAACGCAGCTATCTTGCGACCAATCGAGTAGCCATGACGTACGCCTTCTTCGGAGTCAATGCGGAAGTGCACACCTAACGGAATACGAGAGTACGCATTCTCTTCTGCCATGTCGCGGAAAGAGTTGAACGAACGAGGTATGCCGAGGAAGTCATTTCTGCCCTCGTGCGAGCGGTCCAACATTGCATACTTGTCGCCAAATAGGATCGTCAATACCTCCGAACCGGCACCACCCATGATCGAGTGACCGGAAGGGTACGCAGGGAAGCTTGGAGAAAACCACAGGTGCGGTTCCCAGCTTGGGTCAATGTTGCGGCGGATGTAAGACACCGGACGCTCCAAGTTGTAGTA
>CAZJXN010000086.1:0-5730 GCA_964549655.1 uncultured Saprospiraceae bacterium | reverse complement strand
GGGTAAGTAGGCTGCCAGTTACCTACTCCAGAAGGTGGGGTGTAGTCCTTCGGTCTTGGATTCTGATAGGTTTTATAGCCATAAGGGTCGCTATTTGCCCATACCATCATCGCATCAGATACTTGCTTACCGTACAGTCTAGAGCGTTCAAAAACATCACGCGGTACTTTTTCTTCTTCTAAAAATTTCACGTCGAATTGGGTCTCGCGAGAAGCGATTTTAAAACGCAATTCACCACTTGTAGCTTTGAAAAACTCCTTCATCATGGAGCCATACACCGCATTTACGACGGTAGGCCAGTGGTAGATTTGACCTTGCGCGACGTTTGGCACGTCCAAGCCTTTTGATTTGTAAAGGCTTTCCAGCGAGTTGTAATCCGGCATAGCTGTGATACAAGCTTCGTAAGCAGCCAATCCCATGTAAGCCAGTGCACTGGTGGCAGGTCCCGGGCGATAGCCTGCAGCATATCGCTCCACTTCCAAAAAGGTCTTGTTCCAAGCGATAACCACCTCGGAGTCGTAATCTTTCACTAAGGCTGTTTCAATGGATACATCGTCATTGTCGTCCTTAGGATCACAAGCAGTGAAGCAAAAGACTGCTGTTAAGCAAAAAAAGAGTGCGGGTTTGAGTAAAAGTCTAAAAGAGTTCATGGACAAATTTTAGTTTAAAAAATGTTAGAAAATAGTGAGACATAGATCAAATAGTTATTATGTAACTAAACGATTTCGTATGAGAACACATTTGCTATAAACACATACGCAACGCAAATATGAATAGCCAACGGACTACAAAAAAATCATGCAAAAATTAGGGATAGAAATGGTGTAGATAGGAAAACCCACTTTGGAAACTAAGAAAATGTGATTTGGAAAACTCTCAAGCTGTGCCGCTGTAATTATTCTTTGTTGATTATCAGTATATTATGAATGTTAATGTCAACTAAGCGACTTGTTTCCACAAAAATAGCACATTATCAGTCAATCGCGCAAGTATTTGGAACACTTTTTTTATAAAATATGTATTTTTTTTCCAAACTACTGTCTATACGGCTATTAATGCGCCAAGTTTAACTCAAAGCTAATACCTTACTCAATACGCAAGGAGAACGCAAAACGGATTTAAAAGACACGTTTTTTTTCTTGTTATACGTAAAATAGGTTGATGTACTAACCCCGCTTTACAGGGCAAGTTATGCTGATTTGCCAATCTGCCAATAACCCGCTGTTAATCAATTAATTGGCAGAGCTGACAAGTCAATTAATCAAAGCAAATTAGTTAGCTATTGTAGACTCTAATTTACAAGTAGAAGCTATACAAAACCAGATGCACCGTAAGACTGTTTTCCGATATAAACTGTGCCAAAATGCAAATAGATACCACCCATCTCGAAGTCTACCATAATGCCGATCAACATCGTTTTGAATTGATAATCGAAGAACATCTAAATATGGCACAATATATATTAGCAGGAGAACGCATCGTTTTCACCCATATCGAAGTGCATCCCACACTGGAAGGGCAAGGCATTGCAACACTCCTCGCTCACGCGGGATTGGAATATGCGAAAGCTAATCAACTGAAAGTGATGCCTTTATGTCCGTATGTAGCTGCGTATATCAAGCGCCATGTGGAGTACCAGTCGCTATTGGCAGCCGGATTTCATGTATGAAACAGGGTTTTCTCCCGCAGATTCCGCAGATTTTGTTTCTCTGGTCATTTAGCCAGTTTTTCCTTAGTCTCTCAAGGTGACAGGTGAAGTGGATTCAAAAAAAACTTATCTGCAAAATCTGTGGGAGATGAAGTCCAAGCAACAAGAGACTCACCGCATGATCCGCATCCCGCCGCCCATCGGTCCACGCCTTTCTATTTGCTGCAACGAATAGGTAAAACTCGCCATAAAATACCGCGCCAGCGAACGAATCCGCTCCTCCTGAAAATAATTCACATCCGCCAAACGCGTGATGCCAATGTTTCTGTTCAGCATATCATTGGCAGATAATTTGAGTTCACCTCGTTTTTTGAATAGGTATTTTGAAACCGCTGCATTCCAAATTGGGACTTCATCGTTCGTTCCATTGGCAGTCATACTATTATATATGGCATAATTAAAAGAGGAAGTCAGCAAGAAATCCAGCGGCAAATTCCAATGGAGTTCCGTTCCGTACGTTTGATTCAAAAAGTCCTGATTTTGAGAAGATTGTACCGAATAATGTGTCTGATTATAACTGAGATTGGCCGTCAGTTCTGCATTAAAATTTTCTTGGTGCTGATAGCTGAAGCGAATACCTGTAGTGGCGATCAGCCGCTCCGTTTCATTCTCCACTTGATTGATAAAACCAAAACCTCGCGCCCACGTGACGTTGCTGTTTATATTGGCTCGCAAACCCGGACGTTTTATTGGAAATCCAAAATTTAAAAATCCATTCACATTATAATCTTTGTCTACATTTACAGGTTGAATGGTTCGAATAAACTGCTCGTCAATGGTTTGTGCATTTACAATTTTATTTTGGGTGTAAGTAAAACTCAGATTAGTAAAGAAATTTCGAAAAGTGCCGGGATTAAACGTTACATAATTAAAATTGGCACGATGCGCATATTCAGGCTTCAAATTTGGATTGCCAACCGAAATATTCAGCGGGTCACTATTGTCAATTACTGGCGAAAGCTGGTCAATGCTCGGTTCGTTCACGTTGGCTTCGTACTCCGCTCGCAAATGTTTGGTGGTTGTAAAATCTCGATTGAATCGAATATTGGGTAAAAAATTAGTAGAAGAACGATTAATATTTACATTTTGCAATAATAATTTTCCATCCAAAGCAGTCTGCTGCACTTGTGCACCGAGATTGAAATTCCAGTCCGTTTTATTGATTTTAAAATTCACGCCGCCGCGATGGTAAGTGTACGTATTGTCAAATTTATTACTCAAACCATTGTTAAACTTGCGTTCGCCATTGTTGGTGTCGTACACTGCTCGGTTTTGGTCATTGTTATTTTGATTAAACGCATAATTAAATTCTAAATATTTACGCTTGCCTAAAGGTTCGGTATAAGAAGCATTCGCACCATAATTTAATGTATTATTATCTTGTGTATTCATTTGCATAATGGAATCAATGCGCGGATTTACACCTGTAAAGAAGCGATTTACCGCCTCCAAGCCGCCGTCGCGCTGACTATCGTTCGACCCAAAGGTCAAAGTCGTACTCATGCTGCGTCCTTTTTTATTGAAACGGTGGCGATATAATAACTCGCTATTTATATTTACGCCTTCACCGTTCGTGAGGCTGTGACGTTCACTTTCATTTTCTGTAACGTTCTCGCTACCAAGTGATTGACTGTAAGAATCTGTATTTTGCTCGGTTTGGCTATAGCCCAATCTGGAGGTGAATTTGATAGAATTAAGCGAGTCAATTTTATGGTCAAGCGTCAAATTCAAAAGTAGGTGGAAAACAAGAGACATCATCTTTTATGTATACTTGAGATAAACACTCAATAATCCCTTCTCCAAGTGATAATACTTTTTCTTTTTCAATTCCTATATTATATAATCTACCAAGTAGTATTAGCAGGGAAGGTATCCCGTGAGCTAGACCAAGGTTTATACTTACTTTATCTTTTATAGAAGGATCACGCCAATATATTCCCTTATCACGAATAGCTGTTTCTTCAAGTATTGACACTAAGACTTTTAATTTATTTTGTAAGGCTTCAACGGATCGTGCTCTTTCAATAAAGATTAATCCATATCCCATTCCTCCATGCATATAGTCATAAATCCCTTTACTTAACTCATTCACCGCCAGTTCAAAGAAAAGTTCGTCATAAACTTCCAATGGGTCGCCTTCAACCTCCACAAATCTTTCTTTTATAAATAGGTTTAGAGTCCATGCTAGCCCTGCCAGCCCAAGACCAAAACTTGTAGCATCAGTATTGTCTATTGTAGTATTGTCAAATAAGCTTTCAAGATTAGAGATGCTGACATCTAAAAATGCTTCATTTCCGGTTAATCTTGAATAATAGGCTAAAAAAATAATCTTGCCAGGCATACCTACCATTAAAGAATTAGGATATTTGCTTTGATTCGGTACTTGAAGTATATGATTAGATAACTCTTCGAGATAGTTGTAGATAATATCTTTGGGCAGGAATGGGGCAATCAGCATAGTATTATATTTATCGAATAAGTGTTACTTCTCCTGATTTTATAAATTTCTTATTGCCAGTACCATTTTTAAGTTCATATTCTAACGACCACACATATATTCCTGTCATCTCTACTTCTTTGTTACCAATTTTACCGTCCCAACCTTTTTCTGAATTATCAGTAGAAAAAACTATATTCCCCCATCGATTGAAAACTTTAAATTGATAATAATTGAATTCAAGAATGGATTTCACAAATGGTTTGAGTTCATCATTTATGCCATCGTTGTTTGGAGAAAAAGCATTTGGAACATAAATAGAGATTCCACAATCCTTACTCTTTACATTAAGATAGAGAGGTATGGTAGTGCAAGGCATAACTACTTCTATTTTGTATAGTCCAGGTCTTTGCAAAATTCTTATTGAATCAGTGTTTCCATCTTCCCATCTAAATTTTGCATTTTCAAACATAGGAAGAGGAACGAGCTTCCTTATATCTATCCTCTCTGGTTCACCTTCACAAATACTTGTATCGGCAGCTAATTCTTTTGGCATTTTTAAAAGTAAAAAGTTGTCAATGTCATAATAAGAAATATGAAAAAAACCTCGCTGACTTTTAGAAATTTGACATGGAGATGTAATAGCATCGAATTTTCCTATAGGAGCTATGACGCCTAAATGAAGTTCCCCACCTTTTGCTAAAAAACAACTAGAGTATTTATACCAGATTGAACTTGTAAAAGAAGCTAAGTTATATGAAGAATCAGCTAAAACCAAGTCTCCAGTAGCGAACGTATTGACAACTAAATTGTTACTATCGCTTTCTCTTATTTGATTAATTATATTTTCTGAAAAATAAATACCAATAGACTTTTTGGGAGTAGTTTGACAATCTTTAGATAAAGGGTTATCTATATTGTCAATTCCTTTACTTCCAACTCGCATTTCGAAGTAATAAGCTTCGCTACCCTCAAGTGAACTTAATAAAGGTGTTCCTAAACCTTCAGAGATAAAAACGCCATTTACTAAAGCAGCACTTGCAATCCCTGCATAACCTTTTCCTTCAAAAGGTAAAAATTGATTACTCCAGAATTGTGAAACGGAAGCAGTTTGAGCAGGTAATGGACAATTAAGGTGAAATAAATCAGGTGTAACAGCATCTGGATTTCCTATTATATACCAGGGTTTTGTGGCAATAATCCCCCTCTCAGGAAGTCCTGATGGACATGAACTCAAGTTTTCAAAGCCAGCATTAGGAATTAAATTTTGACAAAGTGCCAAATTAAATAAATGTATACAATACAATAACATTATAATCCTCATACACAAGAATTATGCTTTGAATAACATTCACGAGGAAATGTTAAATTTCCTCGTGAAGACCATCAGTAACAATTGAATTTCCTAATGAAGACCATCAGTAGCAACCACAACTTGTCCAATAAGTCCCTTGCCAAGATTTATAAGCAGTACAACCGCCTTGAGGAACACAATAGCTGCAAGTGCAATAAGTAGTGCTATTACCTCCTTTTAAGACACTCATCTCTTTTTTGTTGAGCATTTCAACTGTCTTTTTGTTTAATT
>CAZJXN010000085.1:0-23280 GCA_964549655.1 uncultured Saprospiraceae bacterium | reverse complement strand
TAGCATCTTGTAAAGATATTAAAAATGTCGATTATTTAAGCCGAACTACTTAAGTCTTTTTTTTGAAAAAAGGCTGATGCCGCCAAAGTGCTAGCCCGGCGACAAAAGCCTTATTGTTAAATGCTATAAACCACAAAATTATGAAAAAATGGCGAAACTGCAACGACAGTTCGTAGCGTCCTCCTTTGTACCAACCTCAAGTGGACGCTCCTTCATGCTTTAAAACGGTATTTTTTAATATTGGATAGGTTCGACCCTGCTATCCCCAAGCTCGTATTTTCTAAACTTTAAAAATACATAAAAGATGAATCAAGCGTCCTTACACACTTGCGCTACCACCTTGCGTAGCCTGTACTCAATTACGATGTTATTACTGCTGACCACGACCACGTATGCTCAACTCATGCGCAAAGACACTGCTACTACGCCTACCAATGCCAAGCACTGGGAAGTAGGGCTTGACTTGAAACCCCTTTGGGAGAAAAGCGAGCCTTACAACTTTGTAGTGCGGTACTTCTTTAAAGAAAAGTGGGCGCTACGTGGAGGGGTGGGGTTTGAGTTGGATTGGTCGAATGATACATTTAATATTGAAGAAAGACAAGTATTTGCAACTGATCCTTCGCTGGGCTATTATGAATTGTATGAGCGTCAGGAACAAAAATACTTGAGTTTACAAGTTTTTCTGGGGATTCAATATAGACAAGGTAAAGGGAAGTTGCATTGTTACAATGCAGCCGATCTATTTTACCACAGAAACAAAGATTTTTATAACGTACCCGTTGCAAGTAATGGAAGAGGTGTAGAACCACCAGTAGCAATTCCAGATTTTGCCAGAATTGTTTCCATAGATAATTTAAAAAATGGTGGAGGGATTCGTGTGATTAATGGATTTGACTACCGTGTACTTTCTAATCTATCTATCTCTGCCGAAATAGCATTATTAGCACAAGGCTATAAATACAGGGCATATACTTACACTCGTGACTACAGTATATTGGGCAGTGAAACCATAAAAAACACTGTCGAGGAAGGTTGGAATTATGCTGTGAAAATAGAGCCTTTGTTTCGGGTTTTTATTAATTATCGTTTTTAATCATCTAAATTTAGAACAATGAAAAAAATCCTAATAACCGTAGCTATTCTATTTTGCTTTTTCACAATAAAAGCGCAAACCATCACTATTAAATGTACTTTTGGAAGTGACTGTTTCACGCCTAATCCAGAAGAGTTTATCACTTATTCCTTTGATGTTACGGCTGGTTGGTCAGCATCGAATATAACCTGGAATGCTCCAGGTTCAAGTGATAGAGGAACCAACGGTGGTTCATCTTTCCAAGTTATTTGGCCTAATAACACAGCTGCTAAAAGCATTAGCGTTAGTGCAACGCTTACAAATGGTAGTACGAGTACAACTAAAAGTAATACAAGAACGGTTACCGTCAAGCAAATTTCAACTATTGCTTCCATGACAGTGACTGGTACGGGTGTGAGTGGGACTTTCTCCGACAATGGTACTGTAAATGTTCCCTGTGGCACACGGACATTGAACATTAGTGTACCTACGCCTACAACAAGTCCAAGTTCAGGGGTGACTTACACCTGGACTTTGCCATCGGGATGGAGTGGTTCGTCTAATACAAATAGTATCAATGCGACCGCAAACGCGGGTGCCAATGACGGATTGATTCGCGTGCAATACAAGCGCACAGATGGTAATTTTTCACAAGCGTTTAACTTGAATGTAAATCGTCCTAGAGTAACTACGCCCACCCTTAGCTTTACAAGCGGCAGTCTGACTTGTATAGGTACTTCCGCTACACTCTCTGCCAGTGCTACCAACGCTACGAATTATACCTGGTCGAGTACGGGCAACGTAAGCGTATCGCCTACTAGCGGAGCTACTACAACAGCTACCGTTACCGGCAATGGTAATGCCACCATAACGGTTACAGCCGACAATGCTTGTCAATCACCTAAAAGTACCACCAGCAATCGTGCAGTCGGTACGCCCACTTTTTACAGCATCACGCCACCCAACTCTTTCAATTATATCAATGGCAATACTATTTTAAGTGTGCAAGCTGACCAGCCTTGTCCCGCATATTACTGGCGTATATTCGGTGGCAGCGGCTACATCAATCCTACGTCTGGCGCTTGCAGTTACACTTACAGTGGCACTACTTACAATAAAACGAATACCTGTTATGTCTCGACCAGCGACTTTGTACGAGTAGAACTTTCTTCTGCCAATGCTTGTGGTGCTGGGCAAACGCATACTTTTTACCTGCAAAATGGCGGTGGCTATCGTATGACTTCGCCGAACCCAGCGACTAGTACAGTATCCTTAGAATTCACCTCCGAATTTTCAGCAGAAAATTTGAAAAGTGTAGCGTTAATTCGGGATGGTGATTTGCGAACCGCACGCGATTTCAATCCTGAAGATAATCGTCAAGATGCAGCCTTTCGTTCCAGCCAAGCGATATCTTTCGATGTTGCCAATCTTCCAAAGGGGAAGTACTACCTACATATAGTGTATAAAGAGGGGAAGAAATTTTCCGAGATTCTGATATTACAATAGGCTGCCCTTGCGGCAGCGGAAAGAAATATAAAAATTGTCACGGTAAAAGCGCATAATAAATAGGCTTGCTGTAATAAGATTTCGTATCTTTAGTGTGGCGAAAGAGAGGTGCTAATCCTGTATACAGGATTAGTGCCTTTTTTATTGACAGTGCTTATAATTTTGCAAATCAAAAGAGGCGGTACGCAAAATTTGCATATCTTGCAAGCCGCATAAAGCTTATGAATTCAACCCAAACTATGACACACCAACCCCAAGCCGCTATTGATTTGGCGACTTATATTGACCACACGGTTTTACGGGCAGATTGTACCCTGGAAGATGTGAAGCGCGTTTGCGCAGAAGCTCGCCAATTTCAATTTCCGGCGGTGTGCGTTCCACCTTTTTATGTAAGCCATGCGGTCAATTTATTGGCAGATACGAAGGTGAAAGTGGCGACCGTGATTGGTTTTCCGATGGGCTATTCTACGACTTCCGCCAAAGTAGAAGAGATGAAACGGGCAATCACAGAAGGTGCGATGGAAATGGATGTAGTTGTGAATATTTGCGCGGTGAAAAATAACAATTGGAATTATGTGCGCAGCGACATTGACAGCATGGTAATGACGGGGCATTTAAAAGCAAAAACCGTAAAAGTTATTCTGGAAACGGGCTTGCTGAACGAACGTGAATTAGCGCAACTTTGCGAAATCTGCTTGGATATCAAGCCAGATTATGTAAAAACTTCCACAGGTTTCAATGGCGAAGGTGCTACGGTAGAAGTGGTTCGGCTGATGCGCGAATTGTTGAAAGACCAGATTAAGATTAAAGCCTCGGGCGGTATTCGCACGAGAGAAGATGCGATTCGACTGATAGAAGCGGGTGCAAAACGCATCGGAAGTTCGTCCAGTGTGATGATTATGAGCTAATTGTCGTATATTTGCCCAAAACCGACACTATGAAAAGAGGACTCTTGTCGATATTTATCTTATTTTCGAGCGGGATAATCGCCTTGGCACAGGATATTCAAGTGAAAGAAGACCCACTCATTGCACAAATGATGGAGCGATTCGCTTCGATAAACAAATCCTCCAGCACCATTGATGGTTGGCGGGTACAAATATTAGCCACGCCCGACCGACAAAAACTGGAAAGTGCTCGCTCTGTATTTCAATACAAATATCCGAACTTATCAGTGGATTGGGTGCATACGAACCCTTGGTATAAGCTGTATGTAGGCGCTTTTGCTACAAAGTTGGATGCAATGCGGCTTCAATATTTATTAAAAAGGGATTATCCAAACGCCTACTTGGTACGTGATAACACGGTAAAAACAGTGGAATTGATAGGGAGTTATTAGACAAGGAATTGACCATTTATAATTGATCATTGACCGCAGTTTAATAATCTGATAATTAAATTAATAACTATTTGACTGTGATGATTATTTAGGTCGAACTACTTGTATTGCTGCTAAAGTTAATTTATAAATATTTTGGATTTAAAGAGGTGTGGCGCATTTTGGAAATGCGCCATACCTTATCAAACAACATGAGTAAGCGCGATACGGCTGGGCTGCGGAACATTGACCTGCCCATTTTTTCCATTTTTCTGGCATTGGTAGCGATTGGCTGGCTGATGGTGTACACCGTGAGTTTCAGTCGGGAATGGAGTGTGGAAGGCGTGAATTTCTTTGATACTTCTATCGGTAAACAAACGATTTGGATTGGTATTTGTACCCTTGTTTTTGGGGTCATTTTTATAATTGATTGGAAATTTTGGCAAACTTTCGCGTACCTGATTTATGGCATTGGTGGGGTCATGTTAGTCGCCGTGCTTTTTTTGGGTACAGATATAAAAGGAGCCAGAGCTTGGTTTAGTTTTGGTGGCTTCTCTTTTCAACCTTCCGAAATCGCTAAATTTGGAACGTGTCTGGCAATTTCTGCTTTTCTAAGTTATTACAGTACGAATCTCAAAGACTTGCGGTCGCAATGGATTGCATTTGCCATATTGGCTTTGCCGATTGCACTCATCATGGCACAGCCGGATGCGGGTTCCGCTATTGTTTTCTTCTCTTTTTTAGTTGTTCTCTTCCGCGAAGGATTGTCACCTAACTATTACATCATCGGTTTTTATTGTGTTGCTATTTTGATATTGGGCATTGTATATTTGCCAGCAGATATTATTGTGATATTAGCACTCATTGGCGTATTTGTACTTGCTTTTCAATTCAAAGACAAACGCTACTGGCTCATTGTAGCCACTACCCTTGCAGTCGGAACTATTTTCGCACTTAATGAAAAAGAAGCAAAAATAGCGCTCATCTGTGTATTTATATCTTTTGTTACGTTGGCAGTTATACAATGGCGCCGGAAAAGAGGACGGGTGGTGAGTTTATTGGCAATCGCATTAGTGCTCGGAGCCGCATTATCAATCGCGTCGAGCTATGCGTATGACATTCTCAAACCGCACCAAAAAGACCGCATCACCGTCTGGCTGCGACCCCAAGATGCCGACCGCAGTGGGTCTTTATACAATTTATACCAATCTAAATTAGCAATCGGCTCCGGCGGCTTGGGTGGCAAAGGTTTTTTAAATGGCACGTTGACCAAGCTGAATTATGTGCCAGAACAATCTACCGACTTTATTTTTTGCACCATTGGCGAGGAGCAGGGTTTTATCGGTAGTTTTGGATTGATTGCATTATTTACACTTTTACTCATTCGGATTACAACGATTGCCGAACGACAACGCTCCAATTTTTCGAGGCATTACGCGTACTGTGTTGCCGGTATTTTGTTTATTCACGTTTTTATCAATCTCGGTATGACGATGGGATTAGTGCCTATTATCGGCATTCCATTACCATTTATTAGTAAAGGCGGTTCGTCTTTATTAGGATTCACGATTATGATGGCGGTTTTATTAAAATTGGATAGCAATCGGTATAGGATTTAAAAATAGATGCCAGATAATAAGATGCCAGACCGCTCGAGTCTTACAAACCACCTGCTGTCGGCAGTTTGCAACTGCCGATATAATAATAAACCCTTTGTTACATTTCTCTTACTGCCTATTTTCGATTTTTTAAAAAAAGACACTTGTTCAATTTCACTTTAGAAACGACTGATAATCAATCTGCTGCTCGTACCGGACGAATTCAAACCGGGCACGGCACGATTGAAACGCCTATTTTTATGCCCGTTGGTACGCTTGGTTCGGTCAAAGCGGTACATATTCACGAATTATCAGAGGTCATTCAAGCGCAAATTATTCTTGGCAATACGTATCATTTGTACCTCCGCCCGGGCATGGACGTGATGGAAAAAGCAGGTGGATTGCATGGTTTCAATAATTGGCAAAAGCCCATTCTCACCGATAGCGGCGGATATCAAGTGTATTCGTTGAGTGCGCAACGCAAAATCAAGGAAGAAGGAGTCACGTTCTCTTCTCATATTGATGGCTCCAAGCATTTTTTTACCCCCGAAAACGTCATGGATATTCAGCGCACGATTGGTGCCGACATCATCATGGCTTTTGATGAATGTCCGCCTTATCCGTCTGATTATCAATATGCTAAGAATTCAATGGAATTGACGCATCGCTGGTTGCAACGTTGTGTTACGCATTTGAGTACGACTGAACCAAAATATGGATATGAGCAAGTGCTTTTCCCAATTGTGCAAGGCAGCACGTACCGCGATTTGCGCGTCGCCTCAGCAGAAACCATCGCCAGTTTTGGTTTGAATGGCAATGCGATTGGCGGGTTATCCGTAGGCGAGCCGACCGAAAATATGTACGAAATCACCGATTGGGTCTGTCAAATTTTACCAAAAGACAAGCCGCGTTACCTCATGGGCGTTGGTACGCCGATGAATATTTTGGAATGTATCGCGCTTGGCGTGGATATGTTTGACTGCGTGTTGCCTACACGCAATGCCCGACATGGCTTGCTATACACTTCACAGGGAATTATCAATATCAAAAATGCTAAGTGGAAGGATGATATGAGCGCGATAGACAGTGAAAGCACTGCCGCCACGAGTCGGGTTCATACGAAAGCGTACTTACATCATCTCTTGCGCTGCGAAGAAATATTGGGAATGCAAATTGCAACTTTACATAATTTAAGTTTTTTCCTATGGTTGGTCGGCGAGGCGCGCCAAAAAATTCAAGAAGGCAATTTTTTACAATGGAAAAATAAAATGGTGGAAGAAATGCAACGAAGGGTTTAGATGTTTGAGGTTACTTGTTTGATGTTGAGGCTAAGATTGAGGTTAAGATTGAGCGATACACGTTCCTGTCTGGCATCCTCCGGTCTGGCGTCTGGCATCTTTTAATCTGGCATCTTGTTTGAGGTTTAACGTTTTCATTACAACATTCCCGCTAAATTTTTGGTAGTATTACAATCAAATAAAATTCAAAAATTATAATCTGTCTCGTTGCAACTTACGGATTATAAGTACATTAGCAAATAGGCAAAACTTGTCCCGTAAAGCGGGATTAGCACATCAACTCATGCTGAAAACAATTGATTGGTACATCATCAAAAAGTTTCTCTCCACTTTTTTCTTTACCGTACTCATTTTTACAATGATTGGGGTGGTCATTGATTTTAGCGAAAAAATAGAGAAATTTATCGAAGAGCCAATCACGATGAAGGAGATTTTGATTGACTATTATCCTAATTTTGCGCTTTACATTGCCGGATTGTTGTGGCCTCTTTTTACATTGATTGCGGTCATTTTTTTTACATCGCGGTTGGCATCCAACTCAGAAGTCATTTCTATTTTCAATGCAGGCGTGAGTTTTCGGCGATATATGCGACCTTTTTTAGTCGGAGCAGCCTTTTTAGCAATTTTAAATTTATTTGGCAATCACTTCTTCATCCCGATGGGGAATAAGAAAATGTTTCATATCGTCTACACCTATCTCGCTCGAAATGACGACAAAGGAAAAACCCAAAACGTCCACCTATTTGTCTCCCCTGACACCAAGGTTTATATCGAATTCTACCGCAAGCGCGACACGACCGCACGTGGCTTTCGCATCGAAAATTTTAAAAATAATCAATTGGTTTCCCTATTAAAAGCAGAATCGGCACGTTGGATTAGTCCGCCGGGCAAATGGCGACTCAATAGTTATGAAATCCACAGTTTTAATGGCTTGAAAGAAGATTTGGTTGTAAAACGAGGGGCGCAATTAGACACCACACTCAATCTAACGCCAGAGGATTTTGTAGATTACAAGGAGCAACATTCTATGATGACCACGCCGGAACTGAACCGATATATTGACAACCAACTTAGTCGGGGCGTCGGCAATACGGACAAGTACGAGGTCGAACTCTATCGGCGTACAGCAGATGCATTTACGATTTTTATTCTCACCATTATCGGCATGACCATTGCCTCCCGCAAAATACGGGGCGGTATCGGTATACATTTGGCACTTGGCATTGGCATTGGAGCCATTTTTATTTTTCTCTCCCGATTTGCAGTGGTTTTCGCTACTGGTAAAGTCATTCCGCCTATTTTGGGAATGTGGATGCCAAATATTATTTTTGGAATTATTGCAGTATATCTTATTTCTAAGGCGCAGAAATAAAGCCCTTCCGAAAAAAACTATTACTTCAATTTTGGCGTACATTCATTGAAAGGCATGTGTTCTCTTACACTCGTTTGACATTTTTCAAAACTTTCAAATTTTACTGAAAACTTAATTTATTTAAGATATTTTTAACAATAAATATAAGTAGCTAACAATCAACGAGATAGTGTGTTTTGATATCAGGGTTAGTGCCGAATATCATACTAATTTCTAAAAACAGTCAAAACAGACTTGGTTTTTGTTGAATAAATGCTTAATTTTGCTTTAACAAACGAGCGACACGACTATCAACGTTCAACAAAACCTGCAAACCATGTCTCCATTAGAATTCCATACTAAATTAGACCAAATGTCTGGCTTACTGCACGCTTTTGCTTATAACTTGACCAAAAATGTGGAGGACGCAAAAGACCTTTTTCAGGAAACAGCGTACCGCGCTATCACCAACCGCGAAAAATTTTCGCCGGGTACGAATTTCAAAGCGTGGCTGTTTACCATTATGAAAAATATTTTCATCAACAACTATCGCAAAAAGGCGAAAGTCAACACCATCATGGATGCTACGGATAATATGTTTTACTTGAATTCCGGTAGCGATACAATTTTTAATCGCGGCGATGCCAATATTTTGATGAAAGAATTGACGCAGATGATTGAAGAGCTGGAGAATGGAATTAAAATACCTTTTCTGATGCACTATCAAGGTTATAAATATCAGGAAATTGCCGATTATCTAGAATTGCCCCTTGGTACGGTGAAAAGTCGTATCTTCTTCGCTCGTAAGGAGTTGAAAGAAAAAATTGCGAACCAATACGAGTATATCCCGGCTGACCATACGGAGGATATGTTGCGTTGATGTGTAATAGCCAAACTTGTTTGGTTAATAAACAAAATTCACCCGATTTGTGAGCCAAATTTATTTGGCAGTTACTGCGAATGAACCCAAACAAACAATTGCATTTTCGCCAACTTCTTATGGATTGGTACGCCCAAAGCCACCGCCCCATGCCGTGGAAAGGCGAAAAGAATCCATATTTCATCTGGCTCTCCGAAATTATTTTACAACAAACCCGCGTAGAACAAGGGCTGCCGTACTTTTATCGTTTTAAACAAACTTATCCAACGGTGCAACAACTGGCAGATGCACCGGAAGATGACGTGATGAAATTGTGGGAAGGACTTGGTTATTACTCGCGCGCTCGCAATCTACACGCCACCGCAAAGTTTATCGCCAATGAATTGAATGGCGTCTTCCCAATAAATTACGAAAATATTTTAGCACTCAAAGGCGTGGGACCGTATACTGCTGCTGCGATTGCGTCTTTCGCTTATGATCTGCCACACGCCGTTGTGGATGGGAATGTGTATCGGGTTTTGGCGCGGGTTTTCGGAATTGACACGCCGACGGATAGCACTGCCGGTAAAAAATTATTCAACGAACTGGCGCAAGAAGCCCTCGACCTCACGCAACCCGGTAGGTATAATCAAGCTATCATGGATTTCGGCGCGACGCAGTGTACGCCGCAGTCGCCCGATTGTCTGCGCTGTCCTTTGCAAACCGAATGTCTCGCCTTTCAAAATAAACTGGTAGATAAGTTGCCAGTAAAAACGAAAACGATTACCAAAAGAGACCGCTTTTTTAATTATCTGGTACTTCAACACGAAGGAAAAGTTTTATTACAAAAAAGATTAGCAAAAGATATTTGGCAGAACCTGTACGAATTTCCATTAATAGAATTGCCGTTTTTTGTAGAAGACAAAAATATTATTTTTCAAAGTCCGCTTTGGCAACAATTGATAGGAGATAAGCCCTACACGATTACAAAAATTTCTAAACCATTCCGACAAATCCTTACCCACCAAACCGTGACTGCTACCTTTTGGGAAGTGGAATTGCACGAAGATTTTATACTGCCCGATTCAAAATTTATCCTCACCGAAAGAAAAAATTGGTATAAATTTGCTTTTCCAAAGGTAATTGATTGGTTTTTACAAGATAATTCCTTATATTTAAACCTACTTTGAGTACAAGTTTGAAATGTAAATGTTGAAATTTGAAAAGCGTTGACAAACAGCGTTTGTCAATCGAAAGCAATTATTTTTTCAATTACATTCAACTTCAAGGTTAGAAAAAGCATTTTTATAAAATAGGCAGCGAAGAATGGTGAACCGCGTTATTTTAATTGGCAATCTGGGGCGCGACCCGGAAGTGCGGCGGCTGGAAAACGGAGCAGTGGTGGCGAAATTTGCCGTCGCAACCAACGAGAATTATAAAGATAAGGCAGGCGACTGGCAAAAGCAGACCGAGTGGCATGATGTAGTCGTGTGGCGCAATCTCGCCGAACGCGCCGAGACGACCTTGAAAAAAGGAATGTCCGTATACTTGGAAGGCAAATTAACGCACCGCACTTGGCAGGATCAAGATGGCAGCAATCGCCGTGCGACAGAAGTAGTAGCGAGTTATTTTAGAATCATAGACAAAAGAGAGGCAAGGTTAGAGGACGGTAACAATGGTGGATATGCCTCCACGACTGTCGAGCCAGCGTACATCGGCAGTGGGTTGCCCAGTGAGGAGAACGGAAGTGCGGATGACGATTTGCCATTCTAAGTGAGGTATAAAAAAAACGGTGCCGCGTGGCGGAAGCCGTATTGTTTCACTAATTTTTATTGCTTTGGAACCAGATTCGGGTTATCCTTTGCCGGAAACCCTTCCCGTATTTTTGTTGGCTGCTCCGCCTACGGAGACGCTTTTATGGCTTTTTGCCATTTTAATTTTAGCACTTATTGCTGCTTTATTTGCTGCTTCTGAAATCGCTTTCTTTTCCTTGACTTCCACCGATTTACAAAAAATTGCGAAACAAAAAAGTGCGAACAGCCATCGTATTCTTGCCTTGTGTCAGGAGCCGCGCCGTTTGTACGCTACATTATTGATAGGTAGCAATTTAATTACGGTCGCCATCATCTTTATTGCTCATTTTTTCGTATGCTATTTATTCCAAAACTGGAAACCGGGCTTCACTGCCATTCACGTCAGCCAAAATGTCAATGCGGTATGGGCAAATGCCGTCAGTTTTTCAGTCACTGCCACGGTGGTCGCATTTTTGATGCTCCTTTTCAATGAAGCGATGCCAAAGGCTTATGCTCAAAAAAATAAAATGGAACTTGTGAAACGGATGGCACTGCCATTAACGGGTTTGGTGCGCTTACTCCATCCTTTTAGTATGTTATTGTTAAATGCAAATAGGCTCGTGGAAAAACGATTAGCGAAAATGATGCCATTCCGAAAAAAAGCGGGAAAAGTAGAAACAGAAGAATTGCTCGATTTGTCTGCAAGCAACGCAAATGAGAACGGGTCTGTAGAGCCGGAAAGAGACATCCTGAAAAGTATTGTCAAATTTAGTGACGTCACCGTTCGACAAATCATGACCTCCCGCATGGACGTAGTAGCGGTGGACGAAAAAGTGAGTTATCAAGAGTTATTAGATGTAATCAGTGCGTCGGGCTATTCCCGTATTCCGGTCTATGACGATGATTTTGATTATATTAAAGGTATCTTGTATGTAAAAGATTTGCTGAAGCACTTGAATGTGAAAGAAGATTTCAGTTGGCAGGCACTTATTCGTCCCACGATTCTGTATGTGCCGGAAGCCAAGAAAATCAGTGAGTTGTTGAAAGAATTTCAGCGACAGCGATTGCATTTAGCCGTTGTGGTGGATGAATACGGCGGTAGTGCCGGTATCGTGACCCTGGAAGACGTACTGGAAGAAATCATCGGCGATATCAAAGACGAATTTGACGACGAACCTGAAGTGCAATTTCGAAAACTCGATGATTATAATTATATTTTTGAAGGTAAAACTGCGCTATCGGACGTTTATCGCATCACGGGCATCCCAGAAAGTACGTTTGACGGCGTTCCCGAAGACGCGGATTCGTTGGCAGGTTTGATTCTGGCATTACATGGGCAAATCCCTCGAAAAGATAGCGAATTGACGTACAAAAATTTTCGTTTTAAAATAATTGCGGTAACCAAGGGACGTATTGAGCAGGTGCAGATGAGCTTTGAGCCAATGTCGTGAGGGCTTGTACCACCAATCTTTGATTGGTAGGAAGTAATAAATGGTAGTAAGAGTTCTTAGGTGCAATATTAAGGTGTTAAAATGCAAGAATGGAAAAAATCCGCTTTAATCCGCCAAATTCGTGTTCCAATTATGTAGTACGTGCTGTAAGAAGTGTCTAATTAAAATAATTTTTATAAAACGAATCTTTGTTTCCTTCACAAAAAAACCTACCTTTGTGGCTCGTTTTTAAAAAATAAGATTTTCACAGCATAGCATAAACGAAACGCGATGAAAAGAACATATCAGCCATCCCGAAAAAAACGCATCAACAAACATGGTTTCCGCTCGCGCATGGCTTCCAAAAACGGACGCAGAGTACTGTCGAGTCGCCGCGCCAAAGGTCGCCTCAAAATGTCAGTGTCTGACGAGAAAAGACTGAAAGATTAATAAAATTGGAAATACGAATTCTTTTGGCTTGAATTTGTACTTCCAATTTTATCAAGAATTTCGCCTTGAATAATCATAGCATCAATTTTGGCGATGTACTAATTAACACGGGTTGTTAAACACAACTTGTCCCGTAACTTGCGGGATCGGCAAATTGGCAGATTAATTTATTGTATTTTATCTCCGCGCAGCACACGGAAGCGTTTCTTTGCATCCACCGCCAAGGTACTTCCCGAATATTCTATAAATAACCGCTCGTATAATTCTTTCGCTTTTTCCACATTATTCAGGTGCGTTTCGTAAAGCGAAGCCAATTCGTATAGCGCATTGTCCGCCCGGATGCCATCTTTATATTTTTCTATAATTAACTGTAACATCTCCTCACGTTTTGCATGATCACGCCTCTTAGCATAAATTTTTGATTTCAAATACAACACATCATCGTCCAATGAATGGGCTGGAAACTGCGCCATCAAGCTATCTAATTTTGTAAAAGCATCCTCAAAACGATTTTGAAAAACCAACAAATCCGCCTCTGAATACATCTTCAACGCCGTAGCCGTCGTATCCAAGCCTAAATTATCCATAATAAAAACCGACATATCAATCGCATCATTTGCAATCAATTTGGAAGTTGCAGCTTTTAAAATTTCAAACTGTGCCTGCGCCCACTGAAAATCGCCAGAATAATACGACAATCGTGCATTGCGATAACGCGCCTCATTTCCCAGCGCATCTTCCTTGAAATCTTTATCCACTTGTGAATAGAGTAAGGTCGCTTCCCAAACCTCACTTTTAATCAAATAATAATCGCCCAGATTCAACTTGCCCTCTGCTTGCACATTCTTATCCACACTCGGATATTTAATCATCTCATCCAACAATTGGATTGACTTGTCTAAGTTGTTGATATACAGGGCTTCCAGTTCTGCCAATTCTAAAACAATATTTGCCGTGATGCGACTTTTCCCAAATTCATTCAAAAAACTTTCGTATTCCTGTTCCAATTGCGTCAACTCCTGCGGCGTGTATTTATAGCCTTCTACAATTTTAGAACGCTTACTGCGCAAGGCTTCCCGCTTCGCATCAATGTAAAAGGAAGACTCCATTCCCTTTTGAACCACGTATTCGTAGGCCTCGATGGCGGTGTCATAATCCTTATCATTCGCTGCGACTTCTGCTAATTGGAAAACCCGTCCGCCATTCTCTTTCAATTTTCGGTCGAGCGCACGCACTTGCCGCAACGCATTTTTATAATCTTTTCGTTGAATGAAAACCCAAGTAAGTAATTCTGTATAATAAAGTGCACTCTCGTTTTGCGCGATTCGGCTGTACAATTGCGTTTGCAATTCCTCAAAATCCTCCGGCAGAAAAGAGCGTTGAAAAATCGTTTGCACCGAACCTAATCGGTCTGGATTACTTGCCAACGCATTCAGATAAGACTCCACCATTTTAGGCGTATCGCCTTTTCGACGATAGAGTTCACCCAAGTTATAAGCAAAAACATTGTTATCTTTCAGCAACGCCGCGCCTTTTTCGTAGGTTTCAATCGCCAAGTCATATTTACTCAACACCACAAAGGCATTGGAGAGTTTGGTCACCGCAAAAGCGTCTTTGGGTAGATTTTGAATGGCAATTTTGTATTGCGCCAGCGCATCATCGTCCCGATACTGTCGCTCGAATAACTTGCCGTACGTCACGTACAAATTCATATTACTCGGACTTTTTTTTAATTGCCGTTTAATCACTTTTTCCGCTTCGTCAAACGCCTGCGTACTCAACAAACATTCAATATAACGTTCAAAATAAAAGTCGTTGTCCTCGTTGCCACTGTACAATTTCTCATACAAAACCGCCGCTTTTTCGTATTCGCCATCTTGAAAATACTGCTGCGCCAACCGATTATCCTGTCCATACGCCGCTACACTCACCAAGAGTGCCACCAGCAAAGCCAACTTCCGCATAGGGTGTTCTAATTTTAAAATGTCACTTCAAATTTGGAGATACAATATCTGTAAAAAACGTCATTTTTTCTTAAAAGTTGCTTGAAAAATAGCAGGACACATCTGCCGATTTGTTAATTTGCTGAATAAAGTATGGAGATAGTTAGCCGATTCCAAAGTTATCTGACCCGATTAATATTGTTTCATTATAATTCTAAGTTGCTACTAAGCTGTGCTACTTATTTATTCGGCTAAAGCCAAGTATAATTTTTATTCTCAACCCCGCCATAAATGGCGGGGCAATTAGTAAAGTGTTGATAGTCAATTGCCCTGCGCTTTAGCGCGGGGATAAAAATAATAAATCGTTTTAGGCTTTAGCCAAATTTAAAACCGATTGAAATAAGAATTTAAAAAAACAACTTTCATGGATTACAACAACGCATTTGACCTGACAGACAAAGTAGCACTCATCACCGGAGCAAGTAAAGGCATCGGCGAGGCGATTGCCCGTTTTTATGCGGCTTATGGCGCAAAAGTCATTATCAATTCTCGCAAGCAGGAGGAACTCGACCACGTGGCAGCAAGCATCCAAGCGGAGGGCGGCACTTGCACAGGCGTGGCGGGCAATGCGGGCGACCTTGCGGCGTGTAAAATTTTAGCTGAAAAAGCAATTGAAACCTATGGTGGTATTGATATTTTAGTAAATAATGCAGCTACCAATCCCGTGTACGGACTCGTCTTGGACGTGGAAGAATGGGCATTCGATAAAATAATGGCAGTCAACGTGAAAGGTCCTTTTGCATTGGCGAATCTGGTGCATCCGATTCTAAAACAACGTGGCGGCGGCTCCATTATCAATATCAGTTCGGTAGCGGCACACACGCCTGACGCGGGTTTGGGCATTTATTCTGTCTCGAAAGCCGCCCTCAATATGCTCACCAAAGTGCAAGCCAAAGAATGGGGACCCGACGGCATTCGAGTCAACTCGATTTGTCCCGGATTGATTAAGACCAAATTTTCAGAAACACTGTGGACGAATGAAGAAGTGCTGAAACGTTGGGTCAAGCAGGTTCCAATTTCCCGCATGGGTACAGTGGAGGAGATTGCAGGATTGGCGTTATATTTGGCTTCCGATGCGTCAGGTTATTGCACGGGCGCGATTTTTATGGCAGATGGTGGGATGACGATTTGAAACAGTGGGCAGTTAACAGTTGGCAGTCCACACCACACACTGCCTACTGAAAACTGCCTACTTCTTATCGGTCATACTCCTGCAATTCCAAATCCTCAATTAAATTAATCAATTTTTCGCCGTAATATTTATCCGTTGCGTAGCCAGCGCGTTTCAAGCCCATTGCCCAGCTTTTATAATCCGACTTACCGAGTTTGTACAAATGCGTGTAACGAGGTGCTCGCAACAATTGGCTGTGGGCGCGATAACTTTCCCAAGCATTTTGATACTTTCGAAAAAAATCTTTGTGTGAATCATCTGTAAAATTACTGCAATGCCCTTTGCGACAAGTGCGCGAAAAACATTTAATGCCAAAGTGATTATTATTATTGGTAGACAAACGACTATCACCGGCGTCACTTTCCAACAATCCTTGCGCTAGAATGATACTGGCAGGAACGCCAAATTTACTCATTTCTGTTTGTGCTACATTTGCAAAACGTTTAATGTAAGTCTGTTGCTTTTGCTTTTTGGCTTCTCGCGCCGTCGAAGAGTCGTTGGTTGCAAACTTACCTTTTGTATAAGTCAAATTAGAAAAAGTATTCGCAGCATTCTCGTCATGCGCAACGGTTTTAGCTCGTTTTCTGGCAGGCGCGGCTTTTTTTTCCAACATCGAAATATTGACTGGATGGACGGACGATTCCTGTGCGACATTTTGCATCGGCTCTTCTTCAAACACAACCGCTGCGTCTGTCTGCAACCCGTTGAGAGATACATTAATGGTAAGGTCTTTTCGGCACATAATATAGGCAAACACCAACAAAACTGCCACTTGCAGCCAATAGCGTTTTGCTTGCACATTCAAACGGTTGTATAACAGTTTGAAGGCAGTAGATAAGTCCATGTTAGAGGAAGCGTACTTGTTATTCATCGCACAAATTGTTGTATGGGATGCAAATTAAAACATTTTGTGTTTAAAACAAGTACAAAATTAAACTTTTTGTTGAAAAATTATTTGTTAGCACTTAGTTATTTGATAATCAATCTGTATTAAAGTTTTCCTAAAAAGTTGCGGTCTATTTTCTTACGGCTTACCTTTGCAAAAAATTAGAAAAAATTGGAATCAATGAAAAAATGGTTGGTAATGTTTTTGATGGGTGGATTGGCTTTTACGGCTGCCGCTCAGAAATACGGTCACATGAATTTTGGCAACGTATTGTCACTCATGCCAGAAACGAAAGCGGCGGATGAGGCGTTGAAAAAATTCCAGCAGGATATGGTCGCTAAAGGCGATACAATGTCGAAGAAGTTTCAAGAAAAATACACAGCTGCTGCTAAAGAAATGCAGGACGGGAAACTCTCGCCGCTACAACAACAACAAAAAGAAGACGAGTTGAAAAAAGAACAAGCGGTGCTTGGGTCGTATCAGCAGGAAATGCAGCAAAAATTGCAAGCAAAACGAGAAGAATTGCTTACGCCCATCGTTGACAAAGCAGATAAAGCGATCGCAGAAGTTGCAAAAGCGAATGGTTATGTGATGATTTTTGATACGAGTGTTTTCAACGCAATTTTATTCGCAACACCTACGGAAGATGTGTTTCCATTGGTAAAAGCAAAGTTGGGATTGCCTGACCCGCCCGCGGCTACGCCAGCTACTGCTACGCCGAAAAAACAATGAATGTAGAGGGATGATGGTAGAGGGTAGAAGGACTAAAAAGACGGGACAGGTTTTGAAAACCTGTCCCGTCTTTTACAATCTAAATTTGTATTGTGTTCGCAAAAAATTCTGCAACATCGTCGCGTCCACCACGCCTATGAGTTCTTGGTCTGAATTATAAACCGGACAAATATTATAGCCATGCCATTGTATGAGAGCGAACGCTTGTTTTAACTCATCCTCCGGCACCAACGATTCATAGTCACTACGCATAAATTCCTCAATCGGCTGCTCCAGCGACTTTGTTTTAATAGCTTGTAGAATCGTCTTTTCTGTTAAAATACCTTTCAAATTTTCCGTTTCATCGAATACTAAAAAATCTTTTTCTGACCCTCGTTGCCATTCATTTACAGCAGTTTGCATTGGATTTTGAAGATATAATTTTGTAAAATGTACCCGAATCAGGTCTGCCACGGTGTGCTTTTCAAGAATACTGTCAATGCGCGTCATGCGGTTTTCGCTGGCGGCAGTCACGTAGACGAAAACGCCGATAACAATCATCATCCAATTCGTATGGTCGGATATAATTCCTTGTCGGAACCCATTCGCTATCAATAGAATAGCCAAAAATTGTCCGATATAAGTTGCAATGCGTGTTGCTAAAGCTCTTCCTAATCGCAAAGAAAGTAACGCCCGCAGTACGCGCCCACCGTCCATCGGAAAAGCCGGGAGTAAATTAAAAACTGCCAATGTGCCATTCAACATGATGAGTCCGAACATTAGTAAGTCAACTGGGGTCATACTGCGAATAAATACATTGTCATTCACCCCAAAATAACCGCGCAAAATGCTTCGAAATTCATGCAGTGTGGACTCTGGCACAAAGAAAAGATACGGCGACAAAGCCAACATAATCGCCACATTTACCAACGGGCCGGCAATAGCTACGTAAAATTCCTGCATGGGTTTATCCGGCAATCGGTCAAGCCGAGCCACGCCACCTATTGGGGAGAGAATGATGTCGCGGGTTTGTACGCCAAAGCGTCTTGCTGTAAGCGCGTGCCCAAACTCGTGCATGACTACGCAAACGAACAACGCCACAATAAAAAGGACAGAAATCGTAAGCGAAGTCCAATCCCAATCTTCATCATAACCCAAATAAAACAAATATGCAAAAATCAGCACAAATGACCAGTGAATATACACCGGAATTCCAAAAAACTTCGCTATTTGAACGGAACCTCGCATCGTTGATTGTGGGTTTAAAATACTGTAACTGTCAGGAATGAGTAGTTTTATAACAACATGGCTGGCAGTTATAAGTTTGCCTCGCTGAAACGAAAAGGCAGCAAGTTTCGTACACTTACTACCTTTTGATGTTTATGACTTATGTTGCGCGCCCTTATTATAATAATTGGAACGCGGATGACGCGGATTGAGCGGATTTTCGCGGAATTTATCTTTGCACTTAATTTCTTATCCAAAGCCCTTGAAAGTTTATCCTCACGGGTATTTGTACGTTCTAATTGAGTTCTAAACTAATAGAAAAATCCGTGTGAATCCGCTCAATCCGCGTCATCCGCGTTCCCATTATGCGACAAGGGAACGCAACATTATCAAGCGAAATTCAACCTACTTTCTCCAGATTCATATTAAACATTGGTTGATATAATTGTCCTTGCAATAACGCTCTTGAAATCACAATGCGCTGTACTTCAGAGGTGCCTTCGTAAATCTGTGTGATTTTTGCATCGCGCATCAGGCGCTCGACGTGGTATTCTTTTACAAAACCATAACCACCATGTATTTGTACAGCTTCTACTGTATGACGCATTGCTACATCGGAGGCAAATAATTTTGCCATCGAACCGGCGGTGCTGTAATCCATGTGTTGGTCTTTGAGCCAAGCTGCCCGGTACACCATCAATCTTGCCGCTTCTATTTCCGTTGCCATATCTGCTAATTTGAATGCGATTGCTTGATGTTGACTGATCGGTTTTCCAAAAGTTTCGCGCGCTTTTGCATACGCCACTGCCAATTCATACGCGCCACTTGCAATGCCCAAGGCTTGTGCTGCAATCCCGATGCGACCGCCTTCCAACGTTTTCATGGCAAATTTAAAGCCAAAACCGTCCTCGCCAATGCGATTTTCTTTCGGTACTTTCACATCCGTGTACATGATGGTATGCGTGTCGGAAGAGCGAATGCCGAGTTTATCTTCTTTTGCTCCGATGGTCACGCCGTCCCAATCTGCTTCTACCAAGAAAGCATTAATGCCGCGATGTTTTTTCTCCACATCGGTTTGCGCCATTACCAAATGCAAACTGGAGGAGCCGCCGTTGGTAATCCAGTTTTTAGTGCCATTTAAAAGGTAATAATCGCCCATATCTACGGCAGTCGTGCGTTGGCTGGTGGCATCACTTCCGGCTTCGGGTTCGGAGAGGCAGAAACAGCCAATCCATTCGCCGGTGGCTAACTTGGGTAAATATTTCGCTTTTTGCGCCTGAGAGCCATACGCTTCAACGCCCCAGTTGACTAAGGAATTTTGCACGGATACAATCACCGAGCAGGAGTTGTCTATTTTAGAAAGTTCTTCGATAGCCAGTACATACGATTGGTTATCCATACCGCCGCCGCCATATTCCGGGGAAATCATCATGCCGAGAAAACCTAATTCTCCCATTTTTCGCACTTGTTCCGTTGGGTATTTCATGGTGGAATCCCGCTCAATCACGCCTGTTTTTAGTTCTTTTTGTGCGAATTCGCGTGCCACTTCCTGCACCGCCCGCTGTTCTTCTGTTAGTTCAAAAAACATGATATGTCGTTTAAAATGTGAGTCAATTTGATTGTAGCGAATTTACGCTAAATCCAGAAGAAGTGCAAAAAAAATCTATGGGTATTTGAGAGGAGTTGGAATAATGGAATGGTGAAAGGTTGGAGTAATGGAATGATGGAATGATTGGAAAATAGAAAGTAAAACAACATGAAAGCCGGGCAAAAAAATATCCGCGAAGCAAAATATCATAATATCATAACAAGGCGTAATTAGATATTATTTTTTTCTGTACAAAAAAAAGGTAAATAAACTACTGAACACTGCGCCGGTCACATTAGCGACCATATCCCACCATTCAAAATAGCGGTTTGGAAAAAATAAATATTGTACAATTTCAAGTAAGATACCAAAAACGGAACTTGTTAACACGCTGATTAGCAGAGCCTTTTGAAGGCTGTAGCCTCGCTTGTAACTTCCCCAGCCAAGTAAAACTGCTTGTATAAAATAAGCTGCGGTATGTGCTAATTTATCAGGTGACAATAAATCGGGTAATAAATCCGGTGCATTCAGCCCGCCCACAGTGGACAAAATGAAAATGACAATCGCCCATAAAATAGCCGGTAAAAAATGTTTCACAAAAGGCGCTTTGGAACGTGTATAAATTTGTAATCTCAATCTTAAAAAAGATGCCAGATTAGGAGATGCCAGATGCCAGACCGCTCGAACTTCAAACTTTAATCCTAACCCACCATCGCCTTGTAAGCCGCGTCGCTCATCAAACCTTCCAACTCTGCTGGGTCTGTGATTTGTACTTTTACAATCCAACCCTCGCCGTAAGGTTCGTTATTGACCAATTCGGGTTCATTTTCTAAGCGGGTGTTCAATTCGAGAATCGTGCCGGAAACGGGTAAAAAAAGTTCGGAAGTTGTCTTGACCGCTTCTACCGTGCCAAAAACAGCGCCTGCTTTCAGCTCTTCGCCTACGGTGTTGACTTCTACATATACAATTTCTCCCAGTTCGCTTTGCGCAAACTCTGTGATGCCGATACGCGCGGTGTTGTCCGCTTCTACAAAAATCCATTCGTGGTCTTCGGTATAATGCAGATTGGATGGAAATTCCATAGCTCTTTTTATTATTTTAACTTGGTGACAAATATGCCCAAAAGTAGGGGATTTGAATCATATTTTCTTAAGTACCTGACAAAAAAGGTTTTTTCGCCCAATCTGTTATCTTGTGTGTCCCTACAACCAGTAAGATATAGTAAATCAAGCGAAAAATTAGCTAAATTATAGTGCTTTACAAACACAATTAAGTAGAGAATTAATAATAAATGGGCGCGTATAAAGTTTATTGAGCTGCTGATTAAAGTGCAAAATCTATGGAAGGACTAAGCATCGAACACGGTCGGATTAATTTGAAATGATGGACGGAAAACCCGTCTTCGGCGGCGGCGATGAAACCACCCAAGAATGGCTCGGCTTGTTGATGGTGACCTTGGGCTTGAAAGAAATGGTGAAGTATTTGGCGGCGGAAGAGTGGGCGAGCATACTACAATATTAACTAAATTAACGTGCCTTGTTTAATATTAACTTCGACAATTTCCACCGCGCCTAAGAACTCGATGCCTTTTTCGTCCATGAATTTTTCTACGCGCACTTCCGTACCAAGTTCAAAAAACGCATATTCATCCTCCTTCGTCAATCATTATCGGCGAGGACAAAAATAGCTTCATTCTTATCACTTTGCACGGCTTCCACCGATGCCCAAACCCCAAACCACAAGTCTTCCGATAATACCCGAACAAAAATGGTGGTCATTTTTTGCATCATTTCAAAATTTAAAATCAGCGGGTACAATCTGCCAAATTACACAATCTACGAAATCTACGATAATAGATGTACCATCAGGATGCACAATTCGAGTAAAGCAGTATAAAATTAATTTTTGTAAATTAAGATATAGGGGATCAGTTCATTATATTTGAAAATATTCCTTACGCTTCGTATTTTACCGTTCTAAAATATTTATACCCAATGAGTAGAGCCGGTAGAACGCAAAATTCCACGGAAACTTCCGCCTTTCAAAAAGGCGATAATCACTTGCTGGTGATTGGCATCAACCAGTACAAGGATAGCGCGATTCCCAACCTGCGCAATGCCCGCAAAGACGCGGAGGCAGTGGCGCAGTTATTGCAAGAAAGCTATGGCTTTGATACGCAATACTGCACTGTACTTTACGATCAAAAAGCGGATTGTGAAAGTATCACTGATATGCTGGAAAACTTTTCCAATCAAGTCAAAGAAGAAGATAACCTGCTGATTTACTTTGCGGGGCATGGCTCTTATAATAAGGCTACCAGAATCGGCTACCTGCTACCAGCAGATGCAAAATTGGGCAAGCCACACAGCTATCTTTCACACTCCAACTTGCTCGAATATATGCGCGCCATCAATTCGCGCCACACCTTTTTGATACTTGATAGTTGTTTTTCCGGGGCATTGTTTCGCAGTGTAGGCGATACGCATCGCGCGGCTGCTAACCTGGAGCGCCTGCCTTCCCGCTGGGGGCTGGCGGCGGGTTTGATTGAGGAAGTCTCCGATGGTTTTTATGATGATAACAGCCCTTTTGCCAAATCTTTACTCGCCTTTTTGAAAACCGCCAACGATACCTTCCTCGCTTCTGATTTAATCCAGCACGTGAAAAACGCCGTACCCAACAACGCTACCCAGCAGCCCCACGGCGGCATTTTGGTAAAAGTAGGCGACCAACAGGGCGAAATGGTCTTCCGCCGCACTACCAGCGAAGCCCTCGACTGGAAGCGCATCGCGGATTCTGACAATATCAACGACTTCCTCACGTACCTCCGAAAGCACAGCTACCACAGCCCTCATGCCGAGGATGCTCAAGCGCGCATCAAAATGCTGGAAGACCGCCAAGTCTGGGACAAAGTGAACAAGCACAGCATCTCCGCAGTGATTCAATTCATTCGGGAACATAAAGACAACACCTTTGTAGTAGAAGCCGAGCAAATCCTCACGGAATTAGAAAAAGGCTATAC
>CAZJXN010000084.1:0-23742 GCA_964549655.1 uncultured Saprospiraceae bacterium | reverse complement strand
TACTTGAAATTATTTGCAAAACTTTTCCTAAAGATACAACTTCTTACTTTGTAAAACCAGTATTTTGTCTTTTTTGTAGTTAGCTGACAAATTTTTTTCTATGCCAAGCAAAAAATTGATTACGCTGCTGCGTTTGTTTTCCCGATACGAATTGAGCCGCTTCGAAAAATACTTGCAATCTTCTTATTTCAATGAAACTAAGGAATTAGCGTTGATTTATAACCTGCTTCTTGATAAATTGATACCTTTAAATAAAGAAAATAGCGAAGATGCCATCTTGGAAAAGCAGCAAATTTGGAAGCAGGTGTATGGTACACAGTTGCCTTACAATGACGGACAGACGCGGCGGCTGCTATCTGAGTTAACGCAACACGCACTTCACTTTTTAGCTTTAGAACACTTAGACAAAGACCCTATTAAAGAGCAAATTATATTACTTGATAGACTAAAGGATACGAATCTTGATTTGCATTTTTCAGGTGTATTGCGGCAGGCAGCCACTTTACAAACACAATCCAATCTACATAATATAGATTATCATTTCTTTCAACAACAGATAGAAGATATTCAGCATCGGCGTATAGAACGAATAGGGCATAAAATAGAAAATCTGGAAAATCTAGAAAATGCTGATTTCCATTTAAATAGTTATTACATTACTCAAAAATTAAAATATTATTGTGATGCACTTGAGTATGGTCAGTCCTTTTCTATGGAAATAGAAATTGATTTATTTTCTAATTTTTTTGAATGGATAAAAAATGATATTTACTTTAGACAAACACTAATCCATGCTTATTTTCTGATTGCCAATATGCTTTTAAACCCACAAGAAGAATCCTTTTACTATCAACTGCGAAAATTATTAGAACAAAAGGAGCAAAATATAAATTTTTTAGAGTTAAAAGCAATCTATATCCATTTAGTAAACTACTGCGTTGATAAAAAAATAAATGTAGGTTTGGTTGATTTCTTCGTTGAGTTATTTGAAATATTTAAATCTTCATTAGATAAAGCTATTTGGATAGAAAATGGCTACATTAATCCTCAATATTATAAAACAATCATCACCGTCGGCTTACAAGTCAAAGAATTCGCCTGGACGGAAACCTTTATCCAAACTTATGCGCCCAAACTTCCGCCCGAAGAGCGCGACAACGCACTCACGTACAACCTCGCCAAGGTGTATTTCGCGCAGCAGCGTTATGAAAAAGTAATCGAACAACTGCGGGAGGTAGAATATGAAAACCTAACCTACGCACTCGGCGGGAAGCTCATGTTATTGAAAACGTATTATGAATTGAATGAATATTTAGCGTTGGATTCTCTGATTGATAGCTTTAGAGTATATCTTCGGCGCAACAAACTCATTTCCAAAGAAGTACGCCAACAATATATGAATATACTTCGCTTTATCAAAAAACTATCCAACGTGCGCCCGGGCGATCCAACGGCGGTCGAAAAAATAGAAAAACAAATCAATGAATGTAAAAACTTGGCGGATAAGGGGTGGATTGTAAGTAAAGTTGAAGAGTTGAAGGGGTGATAGGGTGATAATTAGGTGATGGGGTCATGGGTTTATAGGGTGACCCAGTGAGACAGTGATTGGGGACATCACACGGGATCACCCCATGACCCTATAACCACATCACCCTTACTACATATGCAAAGCTCGATTATCCGTAGCTGCCAGCGATGCTTCGCGGAAAGCTTCGGTGTACGTTGGGTGCGCGTGGCTGATGCGAGCGGCATCCTCGGCGGAGGCGCGGAATTCCATCAGGGCGACACCTTCGGCAATCATATCCGCAGCGCGGGGACCCACGATGTGGACACCGAGAATTTCGTCCGTTTCTTTGCTTGCCAGCACTTTTACTAAGCCGTCTGTGTCCATGCTCGCGCGAGCGCGACCGAGGGCTTTGAATGGAAATTTGCCGACTTTATAAGCGATACCGGAGGTTTTGAGTTGCTCTTCAGTTTGACCTACGCTGGCTACTTCGGGCCACGTGTACACAACATTCGGAATCAGATTATAATCAATATGCGGCTTTTGACCGGCAATGCTTTCGGCTACGAGTACACCTTCGTCCTCGGCTTTGTGTGCCAGCATTGCACCAGTGATGACATCTCCGATTGCATAAATGCCTGGAACGATTGTTTGTAAATGTTCATTCGCAGGAATTCGTCCCTTTTCATCTAATTGAATACCAATATTTTCTAAACCTAAGTTATCGGTGTACGGTCTGCGTCCAATTGCCACCAAGCAATAATCGGCTTCGAGTACAAATTTGTTGTCAGAATCGCGCTGCTGCACGTCTACGGTTACGCCATTTTCGGTAGCAGTTACGCCTGTCACCGCGTGTTTGAGGTGAAAATTAATGCCTATTTTTTTCAGCACTTTCATCAATTCTTTACCACAATCGCCATCCATACTTGGAATAATACGATCCAAAAATTCTACCACGTCAATCTGCGTGCCAAGCCGTGCAAAGACGGAGCCTAATTCCAACCCAATCACACCGCCACCGATAATGACCATTTTTTTGGGTACTTCTGCAATATTCAAGGCTTCGGTGGAGGTGATGACGCGCTTTTTGTCGTAATTGAAATTCGCAGGGACGATTGGTTTAGAGCCTGTTGCAATAATTACATTCGCGGTATCAATCTCTTCTGTTGCGCCGTCATTTTTGGCGATGCTTATTTTATTGGCATTTACAAACGTGCCGTGACCATGATATACCTCAATCTTATTCTTTTTCATCAGAAAATCCACGCCTTTCACGTTCGATTCTACCACTTCATTTTTGCGCTTTATCATTTGCGGCATATTCACTTTCAAGTCGCTAATGTCAATGCCGTGTTCTTGAAAACGCTCGTGCGCATTGTGATAATGTTCGGTAGAATCCAGCAGGGCTTTGGAAGGGATACAACCCACGTTCAAGCAGGTGCCGCCGAGGGTATCGTAGCGTTCAATGATAGCGGTTTTCAAGCCCAATTGCGCCGCGCGAATGGCTGCCACATATCCACCCGGACCAGAGCCGATGACGGTAACGTCGTATTTCATTTGAAAAATATGTTTGTATGTTATTGTGTTTTAGTGTTATTGTGCACCCGTTAATTGGTCACTGTTTCTCTAAATCACCTTAACCTTAATTTTAACCTTAATCTCAACCTCAAACTAAACACTTACTCCTTCTTCCGGTTGTCCCAATGCTTCTTCTTTTTAGGACGAAAATCTCTTTGTCCAGATTGCCCGTCGCGGGGCGGCTGATTATTAGGCGGATTTGGATTACGCTCTTGCGGATTTTGCGACGGTCGCGGCTGGTCGGCTGCATCGGGTCGCTTTCTCAATTCCGGCGGACGTTGTTCGCCTCGGTTTTCAGGTCTTTTCCGTAGGTCTTGCACATTCGCGGGGCGGCTATCAGGTCGGTCTCTATTATCCCGAGTGGGTTTCTTCTTCTTTTTTTTGCGAAGTTCATCCGGCAATTCCACAGCACCAGTTACATCTTCAAAATCCACGGTTGGGATGCCTTCATCCGTCACGTCTATAGATGCCACAATTCCTTCTCCGAGGTCGGCAGGTTTTTCACCAGCATCATTCATTTTTTTGAATAACTTCACTTGCGCGAGCGGAAGGGCGTAGATTTTGCCGCGACCGTGGTCTTGTTCAAACGCATAAAACATCAAGCCTTTAAAAATATCGGTTTTTATTAAAACAGCGGAACCGGCTTTCGTAAATATTTTCTCTGCTTTTTCTGGGAAGTGGTCCAACGCATCCAAGTATGTATCTAATTCATAATTCAAACAGCACTTCAAGCGCCCACACATGCCCGACAATTTCGATTGATTAATCGCCAAGTTTTGATACCGCGCCGCCGTGGTAGAAACAGATTTGAAATCGGTGAGCCACGTAGAGCAACATAATTCCCGTCCGCACGAACCAATGCCGCCAATACGCGCCGACTCTTGCCGCGCCCCTATTTGGCGCATCTCCACCTTCACCCGAAATTCTTTGGCAAAGTGCCGAATCAATTCCCGAAAATCTACCCGCCCATCTGCGGTGTAAAAAAACGTCGCTTTTCGGATGTCGCCTTGATATTCTACATCGCCGATTTTCATATTCAAATCCAGCGTACGAGAGATGGCACGCGCTTTTACCATCGTTTCTTTTTCCATGTCGCGGGCTTCTTGGAGGCGTTCCAAGTCGCGTTCGTTTGCTTTTCGGAGGATGCCATACAGGACGGTATCCGGGTTGGTTCGCTTCTTTTTCATTTGCAAACGCACCAGTTCGCCCGACAGCGAAATGCGTCCTATGTCATAACCCGTCCCTGTCTCTACCACGACCATATCGCCGGTAATGGCATTCACAAAGTCTGGATTTTTATGAAAACTTTTGCGGGAGCCATTTTTAAAGCTCACCTCTACAATATCGAAAAAAGTTGGGTCTGGCAAATCCATATCCGACAGCCAATCATATGTATTCAAGCGATTGCAGCCACCGGTCGAGCATCCATTCGAACACCCTCCAACGCTGCCGCAGCCGCCGCCAGACTTTCCGTTACTACTTGTTGAACATCCTGCACAAGCCATTTTTCATCGTTTTATATTAAAGTTTATCGGTTTCTGTTTTCTGTTTGAGGTTCGCTTATTACTTGGTCTCCAGCAGATTTTTTCACGCAAAGGCGCAAAGTTTTTCTCTCGAATCGGGTATTCACTTGGTCACTCTTTCTCTTGGTCGCTCTTTCATTATGCATTCTTTCCCATCACCTCTTGCTTCTTCTTCAAAATCTGATTCATCTGTATCGAAGCGTCCAAAAACAGCACTTTTGGATTCGCATTGCGCTCCACGTAATAAGCGGCGTTGTTGAATAAATCCGCCATTTTTTCTAACTGTTCTATTTCAATCAGCGGCAATAAATTCTGCGCCGTCGCCCGTTCCTTTTCGCGCAAGCGTACTGCACCGCCGTCTGTCAATTTCAACACCATAAATTCCCGCAAAAAGTGCAAACCATAGCGCAAAAAGAGCTTTTGATTTTCTCGTCCTGCTTCCGCAAATTTTTCTACCCACCGCACCAATTCTACACCATTTCCTTTGTAACATCGGCGCAACCAGTCGAGAAATAAATTCGTATGGTCACTTTCTTCGTATTCTAACATTTGCAAGGCTTCGTTGAAATTGCCATTTGCCAAGTAAGCCGCTGCTTGCGCTTGTTCTAAACTCACACTTTTCTTTGCTTGCAAACCCGTCACCACTTCGCCATCTGGTAAGGGATTCACTTTTACCATTTGACACCGCGACAAAATCGTGGGCAAAATCTGGTCGGGCTGCTCCGCTATCAACACAAAAATCGTTTGCTCTGGCGGCTCTTCTATCATTTTCAACAAGCGGTTGCCCTCTCTTCCCAAGTATTCCGGCAGCCACATCAGTAGCACTTTGTATTCGCTTTCAAACGTCTTCAAACTCAATTTCCGTACAATGGTCGCGCACTCGTCTTTTGTAATATTCCCCTGCTTATTTTCCGCTCCAATTCGTTGCAACCACTGATTGACATCCAAATACGGATTGTCTAAAAGTGCCGTGCGCCACTGCGTCATAAATTGGTCACTCACCGCATTCGTTCCTACGGTTGGAAATGAAAAATGAACGTCTGGGTGAATCAACTTTTGCAATTTGCTGCAATGTCGACACGTGCCACACGACTCATCCGTGGTGCGATTTTCACACAACACATACTGCGCAAAAGCCAGTGCCAACGCCAGATTTCCACTGCCTGGCGTACCGAGTAGCAAAAGTGCGTGCGGCGTTCGGTCGTTCGTCACCATTTGTCGCAGCAACTGCTTTACCCCCGTTTGACCAATAACTTCGTCAAAAAGCATATCAATATTGTAAAGGTTGATGCAATTGTCAAAGTCGTGCATCACCCTATCACCACATGACCCAATCACCAGATTATCAGGAATTTAGCCAGTCCAGTATTTGCTTGTCGAGCGGACTGACATCAGAAGGAAGGGATTTGACCAACTGCCCGTGTTCATCGAGCAGGTACTTATGAAAGTTCCAACGCACTTGGCTGTCGGCTACGCCATTTTGAGTTGCTTGCGTAAGCCATTGATATACAGGGTGTACTGTAGAACTTTTTATATTAATCTTTGTTGCCAACGGAAACGTAACGCCGTATCTTCGATTGCAAAATGTTTGTATCTCTTCATTCGTCCCTGGCTCTTGCCCGCCAAAATCATCACACGGGAAGCCAACTATCACTAATTTATCTTGAAATGTGTCGTACAACTCTTGCAGCTGTTGATATTGGGGCGTATAGCCGCATTCCGATGCGACATTGACTATCAGTATCTTTTTACCCGCAAATTGGGCAAAGTCAATTTCACTTCCTTCAATTCCGCGTACCTTAAATGGGTGTATGGAATGCACAGTTTTTAATTTCAAGTAACAAAGTTAAACAAAAATTTGATTGTTGTGTGGTTTTATGGTTGGATTGTTGGATTGCACGTTGCTGGCAGCCCTTATAACTTATTTAACCGCAGAGACCGCAAAGATTTTCGCAGAGACCGCAATGAGGGCTTTGCGTCCTTTGCGGTAGAAAAAAATGCGAGAAGGGCAAAAAATCTTAGTAGTTAAATCAAATCACAACCATTCCACCCTACTCCTTGTTAGCCTTTCAAAAATTGAAAACAATATGAGAATTGCCGTTTTCCGACGCGCACATTTCAACGCCGCGCACCGGCTGCACAATCCCAGTTGGTCGGATGAAAAAAATCAACAAGTATTTGGGCTTTGTAATAACCCCAATTATCACGGGCATAATTATGAATTGGAGGTAAAAGTCATCGGCGAGGTGAATCCTGAAACCGGCTATTTGATAGACTTAGGATTGCTAAAAAAAATGATTGAAGAAGAAGTAGAGCAGCGATTCGACCATAAAAATTTGAACGTAGAAGTGCCTGAATTTAAAAACTTAAATCCAAGTGCGGAACATATTTGCTACGTCATCTGGCAACTCCTTCGTAAAAGATTAGATGAAAAATTCGACCTACAAATACGTTTGTACGAAACGCCAAGAAATTTTGTGGAGTATCCGGTTTAGCCAAATAAGAAATGATAAGATATGAAAATCTCACATTTCTCATTTCAAATCTCCTATTTGATTTAAGGTCTATACGACCTTTTATTCAACCGAATCGTCTTGACAACGCCTTTTTTATTCTCCAACAAACTCACTAAATACAAGCCATCTGGCAGCCCATCCAAATTATATTGCTCTCCATTGCTGATGGAACGAAAGGAGCGCACTTCCCGACCCAACAAATTATAAATCATGATGCGGTCTAAGTTATTACTGTTAGATACTTCAAAATAATTGGACGCAGGATTCGGAAATACGCGGATATCGCTCTTTGCAATGTCGTTGGTGGCGGTCGTCGCGTTGACGCTCGTGTTGAAAGTCACGGTATCAATAGGCGTATTGGGCGCATTCGTCTGCGCGAAAATCAACTGAAAAGTACCTTTGCCAGACACGCCGTTGGGGACGAGATATAAGCCTATATTAAAGGAAGAATCCGGCTTTAATATCATCGGCTGATTCAAATTCAAGCCAGCGTCTACATTGCTGCTCACGATGGGCGTGTAGCACAAATTATTATCACATACTTGGGTTTCCCAATCAATCGGTTGGTCTATAATCACACGTGTCCATTTGAGGCGCACTTCCTGACTGGTCAGGTTGGTCACTTTTGCGTATAGCTGCAATTGCAGACTGGGGTCTGACAAGTTTTCATTGTTGAAAGCGCGCGTCACCGTTCCCGGCTCCACTTTTATCACTTGCGCCTGCGCTATTACACTGACAAATAGGAAAATACAAAGTATAATTTGTTTCATGGGACTATTTTTAATTGGTCTAACCCTATTTTCATTGGTAAAGGTCTTACTAATTTTTGAATTCTTTTGCAATTAACAGACAATATACACGCATTGCAACCCCTATGCCAAGGATTATATTTTAATTAACTCTTTTGGAGATGCCAGATTAAAAGATGCCAGACTCCCTCACTTCTTATCAATCGCCGTTCACAAATCACTATTTACAACTTACCTTTCACTAATTAAAACGCAGCGACACTTTAAAAGTCACACTAATATTATTCTTTTTATATAAATTAAAATTATCACGCTGCCAGCAAACTGCTCCATGTTTTATCCGCGTAACTAAAAGTGTCTCTGTCAGGACACTCCGTTTATCCAATCTACTCTTACTTTGCTTTTGAAAATAGGTTGCAAAAAATGCACCCAATTTGCTAATTTGTAGCCAAATCGTCACCTCTATGCACATCGCCATTATCGGAAACGGAATCGCTGGCATCACGGCAGCGCGCTTCATTCGCAAGCTCAGTGACCACCAAATCACCGTTATTTCTGCCGAAACCGACCATTTTTTCTCGCGCACCGCACTCATGTACGTATATATGGGGCACATGCGCTACCGCGACATCAAGCCGTATGAAGATTGGTTTTGGAAAAAAAATCGCATCAACCTGCTGCGTGCTTATGTAGAAAGCGTGGACTTCGAAGCAAAAACTCTGCATCTGTCAAATTCAAATAGCTTACAATATGATAAGCTCTTAATTGCCACGGGTTCTAAATCTAATAAATTTGGCTGGAAAGGGCAGGATTTGCAGGGAGTCAGTGGGTTATACAGTTATCAAGATTTAGAAAACATGGAAGCGTTTACGCCCGGACTAAAACGGGCAGTCGTCGTCGGCGGCGGTTTGATTGGTATTGAAATGGCGGAAATGTTTCACTCGCGGCATATTCCAGTGACACTTTTAGTGCGGGAGCAAAACTATTGGGATAATGTGCTGCCGCTGCAAGAATCACAGTTGGTGAGCCGACATATTCGGGAGCATGGTTTTGATCTGCGGTTGGGCGAAGAATTGCAAGAGATTGAAGACGACGGAACGGGTAGGGCTTGCGCGGTCATTACCAAAAAGGGAGAACGCATAGCATGTGGCTACGTAGGATTGACACCGGGCGTGAGTCCGAACGTGGATTTTTTGAAAGGCAGTGGCTTAAATATTGGGCGAGGTATTCAAGTGAATGATTTTTTGGAAACCAATATCCCCGATGTGTATGCGGCAGGTGATTGTATAGAGGTTTTAAATCCAAAACCAGGCAGGAAAGCCATTGAAGCCGTTTGGTACACCGGGCGTATGGCTGGCGAAACAACGGCGTACAATATTTGCGGCAAGCGCGTGGTTTACAATCCCGGCATCTGGTTTAACTCTGCGAAGTTTTTGGATATTGAATACCAAATTTATGGGGAAGTGCCAACTCAACTAATCGAAAATCAAGATTCTATTTACTGGGAACATCCCGATGGTAAAAAAAGTATACGGCTGGTTTTTGATAAAAATTCCGGTCAAATGCTGGGTTTCAAGCTCATGGGCATCCGATACCGGCATGAAGTATGTGAAAAGTGGCTTGCGCAAAAAACGCACATTGAAGAAGTGTTACAAAACTTGAGTCTCGCTAATTTCGACCCCGAATTTTACACAGCGTACGAATCGGATTTAGTCGCACTTTACAACAAGCAGACTGGCAGCAATTTACAATTGAAGCAAAAACGGAATTTGAAATCGGTTTTAAAATTTTTAGCAAACTCGTAATGTTCAATGGTTTAAAGTTCAAGCGTTCAATAATGCACGTTGAACATTTGAACTTTGAACATTTTAACTATTAAACCTATAAATCATGCAAATTTCAACCAACAGTCGGGTAGAACCCAGTATGTCCCTCGCCAATCCGCATCCGGCGAATACGAGTCCTTTACAAAAATTAGCGCTAGCGTTGGTGGGCATTGCGGTGTCTATTGCGCTCATTGCGTGGGCGAGCGGCAAGGCTTTTTATCCAGCGGTGACGCTGCCTTTGAGCTTGATTTTGGCGACGGTCGGCACGATTTTATATACTTATGCGTCTTATGCGCACGAACCGGCGGGCATCAAAAACAACGGCGTTTTTTTTAGAGACATTAATTATCGGGGCGTGTCGGCATGGATATTAGGCGTGATGTTTACTTTTTTTTACATCTGTTTATATTGGTTTCCCGGTTGGCTGAAAGGTTTAATCGAATTATTTAATCCATTGAGCCAGTTATTACAAAACAAACCTGCGAATCAATGGTTTGCGTATGGTTCTATTTACACAATCGCTGTTTTAGTAATGGGTATCAAATTTGGGTATAAATATCGGCACAATCGCTATCAGTTGATCCGCACGATGTCGGTTATGTTTTTTCAATTGATTTTTTCCTTTTTAATACCTGCTTTTCTTGTTTTTTTGAATGAGCCCGAGTTTTATTTCAGCTATTTCTGGCCTTTGAAAAAGGAATATCTCTTCCCGAATGACTTGAGTTATTTTATGAAACAAGGCAATCTCGGCGTGTTCATGGCGTGGTGGGCGATTATTATGGCGCTTGTAGCCGTGCCGATTTTGACGTATTTTTTTGGCAAACGCTGGTATTGCTCGTGGGTGTGCGGCTGCGGCGGCTTGGCAGAAACGGCGGGCGACCCGTTCCGGCATTTGTCGGATAAATCACTTCGAGCTTGGAAAATTGAGCGTTATTTAGTTCATGGCGTTTTAGTTTTCATCGTTATTACTACTTTATTACTATGGGCGAATTCCATTTACAAAGGCGAAATCCTCGGCGATACCGGTAAAAACTGGGCGAAAGTGTATGGTTTTCTCATCAGTTCCATGTTTGCTGGCGTGATTGGCACGGGTTTTTATCCTATTTTTGGAGCGCGGGTGTGGTGTCGGTTTGGCTGTCCGCAAGCGGCAATTCTGGGTATTTTTCAACGATTTTTCTCGCGTTTTCGCATTACTACCAACGGCGGACAGTGCATTTCCTGCGGCAATTGTTCTACGTATTGCGAGATGGGCATTGATGTGCGGGCTTATGCGCAGCGCGGACAAAACATTGTGCGAGCTTCTTGCGTAGGCTGCGGTATTTGCGCGGCGGTGTGTCCCAGAGGCGTTTTGAAATTAGAAAATAGTTCCATGAATATTTTGGAACGGACGGATAAATTGCGGACGGTGCATATTAGTGAAAGTGATGTACGGATTTTGTAGCCCAGCGTTTGCGCTGACCTCGTCCCCCAGCCTTTAGGCTGACAAACACAGCACGAGTATTGGTGCTACGTCAAACATAGCGAGGTGCGCGTTTTGCATTAAGCAATTTTTAGCTTATTTTTGTATAAATGTAAATGATATGACTGCATCTGCCAATTTTAAAGAAAAAATCTACACGGTTGAGGAATATTTGGAGATGGAAGAACGCTCGCAGGAGAAGCATGAATATTATAATGGAAAAATAATCAAAATGCCGGGAGCTACTTTTAATCATAATTTAGTTGCAATAAATGTTGCCACTGCTTTGAAATTTGCACTGCGCCAGCAAAGCAAAAAATATTTAGTGTTAGGTAGCGATATGAAAATTCAAATTGCAACACTTCAGTCTTTTGTTTATCCTGATGCAGTAGTTGTCTTTGAAAAACCAACATTCTATAAAAATCGTAAAGATGTAATTATCAACCCCTTATTAATTATAGAAGTCCTTTCCAAATCTACGGAGCAATACGATAAAGGTAAAAAATTCGATTATTATCGCACTTTGCCTTCCTTTCAAGAATACGTGTTATTGAATCAAGATAAGCCATTTGCCAGTGTGTATCATCGGGAAACCGTGGATACTTGGCGTATTAAAGATGTGAAAGAAGGTTTGATTGATTTAGAATCCATTGGCTGTCAGATTTCTTTAGCAGATATTTATGAAGATATTGTTTTTGAAGTGAATGAATCGGAGGAGTTTTTATGATTTAAGCAATATTACATCGCTCCCTTTGTTCATAAAGTTTCACCAACCGATATGGATTGCAAACGGCTAAAATGATTAAAAAGAATAAATTATTAAATCCCATAAAATGATAAAAATCCAAGATATTAACTAAATAATTTCCGATGATGTCGCGCCCCATGATGGACAGCGTGAATAGAAGTAAAGCCGCTAAACCTCCGATTATTTTTTCAAGGAGATTGATTTTTAATTGTTGTTGCATTATAAATAAGTAATAAAAAACAACATAAGCACCCACCGGAACAAAATACAGCATGGAATATTTCATTTGGTGCGGAAAAAGCAGCAGCGTTATCAACATCAAATAAGCCATTTCCCAGAAAAAATATAAATATTCATACTGCAGTTGTCGCTCTTTGCTACGGTAAAATATAATGAAAGGGATGATTAACAGTAATAAAATCCGACTCGCTTGTAGAATTATTGTCAGTGTCAGTTCTGGTAAATATGCAATTTTCCGTTTAAAATTCCAGTTTGATTGCTGCTTTTCAATCGTAGAAGGCTCGTTAAAATCGTACAAAAATGCAGGAAGGACGGCGTTCAGCGAGTGACAGCCATCGTTGTTTTCAAACACATATTTTTCACCCGAAGGATTGATGATATTTTTCCAAGTGTAAAGCAGTTTATTATTAAATTCGATCCCAATAAATAATACCGGTAACAGCAAACTCATTCCTACTAATAAAACCGTGTACGTAATTGCTCGTATTTTAATCTTAAAAAATAGATAGACCAAAGCTAAAAGTGGGATAATTTTAATATTAATTCCTAATGCTATTAAAATTGCTCCTTTTAATTTTTTATTTTTATTAATTTGAAACAGCCCTTCAATCGTGAGCCAAAGTATCAAAATAGTGACTTGCCCTAAATTAAAATTATGATTCAAGAATCCAAAAGACAGCACTGCTAGTGCAATATTCCAGTAAAATTGATAGCGATTTGATAATAACAATACTCCGGTTATTAGTTTTTTTTGAATAACCCACAAGCGAGCTATCATAACAATATTAAGTAATAACCAAATAGCTCTTGCCAAACCTGCCGGAACGAACACCAAAGGCACGAGTAGCACCGCAAATAAAGGACTGTACAAATAATTATTGAATGGATTGAGGATATAAATGTTACTGCCATTCACTAATTGCCGGGAAGCATGAATATACACATTGATGTCATTACCACTCAGTATCGCTTTTGAACCCAAATAAAGTAGGACCCCTACGCTAATTAAAGCATAAAAGAAGTCCTTCCAACTCCATGCTTTGGAAAGTGATTTTGTTATTATCCGCATTCTCTAATTTATAGATGCACCTGTAATTTTTACAGAATTTAAATATTCAGCTTACTTTTTATATAATATTCTATTATATTACAATAACAACAAAACAACCAGCGCAATGATGGCGGGTAAAGCTTGTATGTAAAAAATAGACTTTTGCGCTGAAATCCCTCCGTAAATACCGGCAACTATTACACATCCCAAGAAAAATATGGCTACGTTTTTCCTCCAAATCGGGTCGGTTATAAATATGGACCAAATTAATCCAGCAGCTAAAAAACCATTATACAATCCTTGATTCGCAGCCAGCGCCTTGGTGGGTTCAAATAATTCGCTTGGAAACGAGCGAAAAGTGCGTCGCCCGGCAGTTGTCCACGCAAACATTTCCAGCCAGAGAATGTAAATGTGCTCAATGGCTACGATGGCGATTAAAATTTGCGAGAATAGTTTCATAATCAATGGGTTGTAAGTGTTTAAACTTATAAGGCTTGCTAAAATTTTATATTTTTTAATTAATTTTCAATAGTAACTTCCCGATTTTATCTCCTTCAAAAAGCAATAATAACGTTTTATGAAAATCCTCCACGCCGCCTTCTACGATGTATTCCGTTGATTTCAACTTGCCTTGCTGCATCCAACCTGCCATTTCCATCGCTGCTTCGAGGTAACGGTCGGCATAATCAAAAACCACAAAGCCTTCCATCTTCGCTCGATTCACTAACAAGGATAAATAATTTGCCGGACCTTTTACAGGCGTTTCATTATTATATTGGGAAATGGCACCGCAAATGACGACTCGCGCTTTCATGCGCAACATTGACAGGCAGGTATCAAGCGTTTCCCCGCCCACATTGTCAAAATACACATCCAGCCCGTCGGGACAAGCTTTACGCAATGCGGAACGTAAACTTCCTTTTTTATAATCAATGACTTCATCAAAGCCGAGTTTGTTTTTCATATACTCGCACTTATCTTCACCACCGGCGATGCCTATGACTTTACAACCTTTAATTTTTGCAATTTGTCCTACGATAGAACCGACCGCACCCGCTCCGCCAGATACCACTACGACATCTCCCTCCTTTGGCGAACCTACATCCAGTAAACCAAAATACGCCGTCATTCCAGTCATACCCAACACACTCTGAAATTTCGGCAGCGGCGCTAATCGCGTATCCAATTTCGTCAGCCGTTTGCCTTCTTTTGCAAGAAAATATTCTTGCACGCCAAAAGTTCCCGTGACGGAATCGCCAATTTTATACTTTTCATTTTTAGAATCCACGACTACCCCTGCGCCTCCAGCCCGCATCACTGCTCCGATTTCCACCGGTGGAATGTAGGAACGCGCCTGATTCATCCAGCCGCGCATGGCAGGGTCGAGCGAGAGATACAAGATTTTCACCAGCACATCGCCGTCTTCCAAGAGGGGGATTTCTTCCACTGTCGTTTGCCAGTCGCTATCTTTCGGTAAGCCTTGCGGACGAGCAGCGAGGCGGATTTGGATGTTTTGCATTGCGAATATTTATCTAAAGCTGTTGAATTTCTTCTGTTGATAATCCCGTGTATCTTATAATTTTTTCTACAGATTCGCCGTCGGCTTTCATCTGTCGGGCAATTTCTTGTCTGCCTTCTTGTCTGCCTTCTTCCAAACCCAACTGCCTACCTGCTTCTCTGCCTTCTTCATTCGCCGTATCTATTACATTTTTCATATCGCGGAGGTATTTCAAGCTATCTTCATATTTCATGCGGTCCTCTGGCGTAAATTTAGCAATTTCAGCCGCTTCAAATAGCTTTTGAAAAATCCGCTCTTGCAATGCTTTCGGACGATTTTCTAAGTCGGGTAAATGTTTCAAAACATAAAGCCATTTATCAAAATCAGTTTCTAACTCCTCCTCCGTTTTTGTAAAATGGGGCATTTCAAGATAAATATAGGTGAGTTTATCATAAAAAATGCGGTTATGTTGGTCTTTGAGTTGCACCTCGTGTCGCACTTCTTTTTCCCATTCATCTTCTGAAAAAACAAAATCCAGTATACCGACCGTGTAAACAGCAGCCAATTTATAATTCCAAATTCCTTTTAACACTTGCTCTTGAATCGGAAAAGAGGAGTAATAAATCGTTCTATCTTTAAAATAATTTTGCTTGGCTTTTTGCATTTCTACAATGAAGCGTTCCCCCGTTTGGCTGATGCAGTAGAGGTCAAAAATTGCTTTGCGGTCTAATTCCGTACTGCCTAAATGTTCTGATTGCGAATAAGAAAGCTCTTGAATACGATGGCGCGGCGGCAACACTTGATTCAAAAAATCAATGAGTAAATCTTTATTTAGCTCGGTGCCAAACAGTTTTTTAAAACCAAAATCGGTGAACGGATTGATGTATTTTTCTTGCAGCATTCGTTATTTGATTTGCCTTTCAAAAATACACTTTTTAAGTTACAACGGCAAATCTTGTGGAAAATCAGATTCAGGTATTAAATAAAGAAAGGAAAAAAGCTAAGAAAATTAATACGCTCTTTTATACTGAAATGGAATTTCTATTTCAACTTCTAATTCTTTGGCTGCCTGCATCGTAAAATAAGGATTGCGTAAATGTTCTCTGGCTATTACAGCGTCATGCCTCTCACCGTTAAAATTGAAAACAAATTTATATCGCTCATAATTATTTTCATTATAATGGTTTAGCCACGGGTGTTTGATTCCATTTTATAAAGCCGCGCGTATTCGTTACTAAAAATATGATATTTCCAATTACAATCGCATAGCTATGCAATAAAAGGAAGCCCAATAAAATTAAACCACAGAGGGCACAAAGTTACACAGAGACTAAAAGTGAAATACGCTGTGCGACTTTGTAAACTTTGTGGTTAAAAATAAATATGCTAATTACTTAGCACTGCTTTTAAAGGCACGCTTACCACTTTGAAAGGCTTTTCGGGCGGCGTGTTGAGTTGTCCGTCCGCATCATCTATGATATGATTGAGTTGACTATTTACGGTGTATAATCTTCCATTATTGATGGCAGAAGCCGTAGGTCGGTCATACACATTTTGAAATTTATCTCTTATTTGCAAAGTCGCAACAGAATAATCTTTATTAAACAAGGCTGTAATAATCGCACCTGCTTTAGAAAAAACATTCACCATAAAGAGTTGTCCTTTGTAAAAAAACATTCCATCCGAACCCGCAAACGCTTTGACCGCTTCACTGCCTTTTAATGCTATCGGCGTTACGGCTTTGGTAGCCAGATTGATACGCACTAATTTCCCGTCGCCAGCATCCAATCTATCCATGACGGAAGCGATTAAATATTTGTTATCAGATGTAATAGTCAACCCATTCAAATCAAAAGGCTGGTCAGGCGCAGGATTCGACAACAAATCATTTTTCACAAAAATTTCCGCTGCATCCATCTCTGCCGTTGCCGTCCATATTTGCGGATTGAAAGTGTCTGATACGTACGCTCTTCCGCTGTCATCCAAGATTACTTCGTTAAAAAACACGCCTTCGATAAACTTTTCAGGAAGAGTTTTCAACAATTTTCCACTCGTCAAGTCAAACACTTTTAAATTACTTCCCGGCTTGCCACTTTCGGTTTTGAAATTAAAATTAGCGACCCATAAGCGATTCCGTTTTTTATCTACCGCCATTCCGACTGCTATCACCATGCCATTTTCGCCTGATTTGCTGAAGTAAGAAACCTTTTCCTGCTTATCAATTTTTTGAATCGAACCATCGCCAAAACCGCCTACCAGTATTTCGCCGTTCGGTAATGTAATAATGCCTTCGGGGAACAGCGCGTCGCCCAACAAATGGATGTACTTTACTTGATTGTTTTCATTATTGGATTGACTAAAAACGGCGTTTATCGTCAATACAGATAACAATAAAACTATGATTATTTTATAATTTTTCATGTGAATTTTTTTTATAATATATTTTGATAAAATAAATACTTTTAGTATATTTAACCACGGAGACGTACCCGTTCTTCAGCGAAATCGCTGCGTTCTCTGCGCCTCTGCGGTAAAAAATCTTGAGAATAATTGATTTACATCTCTTCTGCCACTGGAAAATCTATTTCCAATCCCGTTAAACCGTGAATGTAATTGCTGATAATTTTATCGCCCATTACCATTACTACATCTATCATATTTGCTTCCGTATAGCCTGCGTCAAAGAAATTGGCTTTCACTTCTTCGCTCACATTTGCTTTGTTTGCTACGACAGCGTAAGTGAATTTTGCTAAAGCATCTAATTTTGCAGCGAAGCTGGCACCGCCGGTTCTGAGCTCCATGATTTGTTCGTCCGTAAAGCCATTCATTTTGCCCATCGCGGTGTGCGCCGATTGGCAATAGCGGCAACCGTTGAGTTGGCTGGTTACTAAGTTTATCACTTCTCTTTCTTTGGCTTTCAGTGTACTTTTGCGGTTTTGCAATGTCAAATAATCGCCCAATGCCGTTTCATTTTTACCAAAATAGGCATACAAATTGGGAACGAAACCCAATCCTTTTTGCAGATTGTCAAAAATCGCTTGGTTGTTGGCGGATACGTCTGCTCTGGTTGGCATGGTGAAGTTCTTTACTTCATTTAATGTTGCATTCATTTTTTAAAATATTTTGTATTGTTTTGTAATTAAATTTTACAATACAAAGATGCAGTAGTTGACGGCGGATAAAAATGAAGTAGATTAGGAAAGACACTTGAAGTAGTTCAACTTTTTTTGGAAACCCGCTTGTTTCTTATCTTGGAGAGAAATTCGGTGGTCATACCGAGGAAAGAAGCCAGTGCATATTGCGGCACTTTTTGGGCGACTTTAGGATAATTTTCTACAAAATGAGCGTATCGTTCTTCATCAGTGTGTGTCAAATTAGAAATGATTCTTTTTTGTAAAAAGGCAAACGAACGCTCCGCTATAATTCTAAAATAGGTCTCCATTTTTGGATTGGACTTTTTGAGCATTTGCTCGCTTTCATACGCTATTTGCAAAATAACACTATCTTACAGCGCTACCACAAACATCGTAGCCGGCTGCTGAAAAATATAACTGCTGTAATCCGTTATCCACCACTCTTCTATCGCAAATGCAATGGTGTGGTCTTGTCCCGCATCGCCAATTACATACGCCCGAAACGACCCTTCCACCACAAAATTTCTATACTTGGCAGTAAAATCGGGCTGTACAATAAACTGCCGTTTTTTAATTTTTTTGAGTTGAAAGCAGGAAATGACTAATTGCTTTTCTTCGTCGGTAAGGGTGATGTATTTTTGTAAATAGTTTATAAGAATATCATGTTCTGGCATAATATTTTAATTGCTGGTGAAAAGCGATTGTTTAGCCACTAAACACCAGCAATGTAGGGATTCTTTAGTAAGAAAGTGGCGGACCGACAATCTTCATATCATGATTTTCAAAAATGATAGCGCCTTCTTGTGGCGACGGTGGCGCAGTCAAAGCACCAATCACTCTAAAATAATCCTCCATTTTGCCAGATGGCTGCATGAAAAAGAGCATTTTCCCTTTCTCGGACAATTGGGCAAACGTATGCGGCACTTTTCGCGGCAGAAAAATCGTGTCACCGGATTTCAGTTGATACTTTTCCTCGCCAACCTGAAATGCGTATTCTCCTTCTAAAATAAAGAATATTTCGTCCTGTTTAGGATGAACGTGCAGCGGCGGACCGCCTTTTTCATTACCCGTATATTCAAAAATCGTTAAGTCGCCGCCCGTATCTTTAGAGGAAACTTTGATGTCATTGGGGCTTTTTCCGCCAATCATTATTTTTTCACCAAATCTACTTTCAGTGGCTTTCACCACGAAGCCTTTTTCAGAACGCTTGGGTTGCGGATTTACATTTTGACCGATGGCAAGCGCAGGAATACTCGCTGCGGTGATTATAATAAATTTCCTTCTTTGCATAACAATTAGTTGTTTTAAGTGAATAATTAGAATTATGTTATGCAAATATGGAAGTAAAAAGCAGCAAAATAATGGTACGAAATAGACATTTTAAGTTTCGCTCCATCCAAAATTCTCTTCTGGTGTACCTAAGCGATGAAATGCACTTGGAGAATGACCTGTAAATTCTTTGTAAGATTTCGCTAAGTGTTGATAATCACAATAGCCACAATCAATTGCAATACTCAACCAGTCGAGATTCGGATACCGATTTTTCATTCTAAATGCCTTATCAAATTTTACAATACGCGCAAAATATTTTGGATTAATGCCCATCCTTTCGTTAAATTTTCTTTCAAATTGTTTGCTACTCAAGCACGATTCTTTTGCCAACCAATCCAAGGAAGTATTTTCTACATTTTGCAACATTAAATTTCCAATCCTATCCACCGCATGATATTCTTTTTTATTTTTGGCAATCAATTGATATAAAAAAGTTTCTACAATTTTAATCATATCTATGTAATTATCAATACTATTCAGCCTTGCATTTACTTCGCGAATATCTTTAGCAAAAATGGTTTCCGCATCTAAATAAGCATTGGTCAATTCGTAAGCTGGAATGCCGGTTAATCGAAATAAGGCACCGGGCTGAAAAATGACTTGAATGACCAAAAAGTCTTTTCCGACGTGGCGATTCGTCACCACGCTATGCTGTCCTATCAGAGCAGAACGAATATTATTGATTTTTGTCGGCTGATTCGGATATTCAATTGTCTCGGTATCGCGGGGATAAAAACTCAGGCAATGCTCTGGGCGCGGCGGGTAGGGTTTGAAAGGAATACTATCTGAAGCCGAAAAAAGGAATCGCACCAGCCGATATAACCGGACGTACTCCATTAAAGCCGGACTGGGCGGAAAATCTTGAAGCAGCATGGCTCATGTCTTTGGCGGATTAATTTGTAACTACTCAGGTACTCATTATTTTTTAAATAACTGATAATCAATTATTTGCAATTTAAAATTATTTTTAACAAATATTTAACATTTTAGTTAATATACTGAAAATCAGTGATTTATAAAAAATAAATGATTTTAAAAATTGATTTTAAGGTTTTTTAATAAATATTTTAAATTATAATCAACTGAATATCAACACTTTAAACCACCTGAGTAGTCACGATTAATTCAATTCGATTTCTATAGCATGTTTTTTGATTTCCTCTAAAAACGGGTCGCTTTTCAGAAAATATTCGGTTGGGTAAGGGTGGGTTTCTATAGTAGGATAGTGGATGTTTACTTTGATATACATTTTGCTGTTTTTCAATGTATTGTTTATAAATTTGTCTGATACCAGCAAAACATCTATATCCGACCACTCATTAGCTTCTTCTCTGGCATAAGAATCAAACAAGTAAACCTTTTTAAAATCTAATCCGATTTTTTTACAATCTTCTACAAAAGATTTTATCATATCTATTGCAAATTCTCTTTGAGCCATATTATGGGTATTCGCATTTAATCTGCCTTATCTATCGCTTCCAAAAACGCACTCATTCTCAAAATTTTTGTCTTACCTATTTCGTTTAATTCTAATAAATCAGGGTCACCTGTAACTAAATAATCCGCTTTGCCATCCACTGCTATGGATAGTAAATAATTATCCTTTTTATCTCGACTGGCTTCGATGCGCGTCCTTATTTTTATTGCAGTTAATTTCACAACAACAAGAGTAATAAATCTTTCAACCTGATATAAAGTAACCCACTTCCGAAATTTCTCTCTACCCATAACTTTTTGATATTCAGCTAATAATTCTGGCGAATATAAAATCTGTAATCGGCTATTTACCAACAAACTGTAAAGTTGTCTTCGTGAATTTCGATTAATAGTTGCGCTGACGTACCAGTTGGTGTCCAAAATCACCTTAATTTTCTTCGCCATAGCGCACTGCTCTTACTTCCGTCATGATTTCCTCTTCTGACATTTCGACATCTGGAAGTTCCGAGTCTAAGACGCCCCACTGCTTCTCAAACGTTTGTTGCAATATTTTATCGGCAATTTTCAATTGTTCTTCTTTTGAGAATTGGTTGAATAATTGCAAGAATTGTGTAACATTGATGTTAGTTGTTTGCATTTTATCTTGATTTACATTTCAAAATTAGACAAAAAGTGGCTTTTAAACAAGTCTGCTGAATTGAATTTACGGGTGCAGATGCTTTTTGTCGAACGTTTTTTCCACTCGCGCTGTTGACCATCCAACGAATAGCGGGCTTTTTTGTAATTTTGTGCAAATAAATTTCTACCTCATGCAAGACAATCTGATTCTTATGGGTATCAACGCGCCGCGACAGCATCAAGCGATTATCACGAAGTTGATTTATGGTTTGACGGAATTGTACGTGCAGGGCAAAAATAATTTGTTTCCATACCCAGAGACGATGATTGACGAAAGCCAGACCAGCCCCGTGTCAGATGTCATGCTGATAGATACCAAAACTGATTTGACCAAAGTTATCATTGAAATCACCCACACGCAAGGCGTGAAGAAAGATTTGCAAAAACTGGTTTTGTTGATGAAAGATTATGATGTAGAAGAAGGTTTTGTGTATGATTATAAATTGAAAGTGTGGCACAAATATAGTTTGAGTGAAGGTAAAGTTGAACAAGCGAATGCATTTAGCAAGGTTTTGTATGCAGATTTAAATGTGCTACTAAGTTTGAATGTGAATTAAATCGTACTTCGTACTTAAAATTATGTTTCCAACATACGATGTAATTGTGGTAGGCGCTGGTCACGCAGGATGTGAGGCGGCAGTGGCAGCGGCGAATCTCGGCTCGAAGGTATTGCTGGCGACGATGAATATGCAAACCATCGCGCAGATGTCGTGCAACCCAGCGATGGGCGGCGTGGCAAAAGGGCAGATTGTGCGCGAGATTGATGCCTTGGGCGGTTATTCGGGGATTGTAACGGATCATACGATGTTGCAATTCAGGATGTTAAACTTGTCGAAAGGACCGGCGATGTGGAGTCCGCGCGCGCAGAGCGACCGGATGCTGTTTGCGCACAAGTGGCGCATGATGCTGGAAGCCCATCCGAATATTGATTTTTGGCAGGAAATGGTCGTAGGGTTAGTGGTGAAGGGTGAAAGGGTGATGGGCGTAAGGACTGGCATGGGATTAGAGATTCCGGCTAAAGCCGTCGTGTTGACGAATGGCACGTTTTTGAATGGACTGATTCACATTGGCGAGAAGCAGTTTGGTGGCGGTCGCGCTGGCGAAAGTGCGGCGAAAGGCATTACGGAACAATTGGTGGAATTTGGTTTTGAATCGGGTCGCATGAAGACGGGTACGCCGCCACGTGTGGACGGGCGCTCGCTCGACTACACCCGCATGGAAGTGCAGCCCGGCGACGAAAATCCGAGCAAATTCTCTTATACCGATACGCCAAAATTAAGTAAACAACTACCGTGTCACATTACATACACGAGTAATGAAGTGCATGATTTATTGAAAGAAGGTTTCGACCGCTCGCCGATGTTTAATGGGCGCATTCAAGGTTTGGGTCCGCGCTATTGTCCTTCCATTGAAGATAAAATAAATCGTTTTGCCGATAAGGATAGGCATCAGTTATTTGTAGAACCCGAAGGTTGGGACACTTGTGAGATTTATGTAAATGGTTTTTCGACTTCGCTGCCGGAAGATGTACAGTATAAGGCGTTGCAAAAAGTGCCGGGATTTGAGCATGTAAAAATGTTCCGACCCGGCTACGCTATTGAGTATGACTACTTTCCGCCGACGCAACTGCAATTGACGCTGGAAACGCATTTGGTCAAAAATCTCTTTTTTGCTGGTCAGATAAATGGGACGACAGGTTACGAAGAAGCAGCTTCCCAAGGTTTAGTAGCTGGAATCAATGCACATCAAGCGATTAATGAATTAGAACCATTTATTTTAAAACGCTCAGATGCTTACATCGGCGTGCTGGTGGATGATTTGGTGAATAAAGGCACGAAAGAACCCTATCGGATGTTTACTTCGCGGGCGGAATATCGGATTTTGCTGAGGCAAGACAATGCGGATATTCGATTGACACCATTGGCACAAAAGTTAGGCATTTGCGGTGCGGACGAGCGAATGGAGCGGGTGAATTCTAAAATAGCTGCGGCTAAAAATATTCAAAAATACTTTGAGGAAACGAGCGTCGCGCCAGATAGTGTGAATGGACTTTTGGAAAGTAAAGACAGTGCGCCGATTCGTCAGAAGGTGAAATTGCAAGGGATTTTGCTGCGACCGAATATTGGTATTCCAGCATTGCGGCAAGCGCTGCCAGACTTGGATACTTTTTTGAATCAATACGATTCGGAATTTGTGGACTTATCTGAAATTAATATGAAATATGAGGGCTACATTCAGCGCGAGCAAGAGATGGTGGCGAAGCAAATTCGGCTCGAGGAAGTGCGGCTGTTGGACAATTTTGACTATTCAAAAATCAATTCGCTTTCATTTGAGGCACGGGAGAAACTGAATAAAATGAAGCCCCGCACCATTGGTCAGGCAAGCCGCATCAGTGGCGTGTCGCCAGCGGATGTAAGCGTGTTGTTGGTACACATGGGACGGTAAAATATAATATATAAATTTAAACTA
>CAZJXN010000083.1:0-24095 GCA_964549655.1 uncultured Saprospiraceae bacterium | reverse complement strand
TAATAAGTTTCGATTTCTAGTTTGCCATTTTTTGAAATATGGAGTTTAAAATCGTAAAATTTATACTTGCACATCGGAGTTCTTCAAATATTTGGAACGATTTTTCATTTTTGCCTGCCTATTTTTGAAAGCTTTGTTTTTAAAATCAGTGTTTCATTTTTCCCTTACCAAAGTAACCCAAACCAAATTTTTGAATATCAAATTAAAGTTTTTACCTATTCCTAATACCGGATTGTTTATGGAAAGTGACCAAAGAGGCTTATACGTGCCACAGTTGGAGCAGGATTCCTGCGGAACGGGCTTGATTGCGGACCTGAGTGGCAACAAAACCCACGCACTCGTAGAGGATGCCCTCACGATGCTCGAAAATATGGAACATCGCGGCGCTTGCGGCTACGAACCCAACACTGGCGATGGTGCGGGCATTTTGGTGCAAACCCCCCACGAGTTTTTTGTGAGAGAATGTGCATCAGTTGGTTTTGCGCTGCCGGAGTACGGTGCGTATGGCGTGGGCATGGTTTTTTTTCCAGCGGAACGAGGCGTGCGCGAGCATTGTCGAGTGATTTTCAATGACTTAGCAGATGAATTGGGTTTTGATTTGTTGGGCTACCGTCCCGTGCCGACCAGTAATCAAGGACTTGGGAATTCTGCCAAAGCAGTAGAGCCTTACTTCGAGCAGGTCTTTGTGCATCCGAAAAATGCGCTTGCGCCGGAGTCGTTAGAACGGCGCTTGTATGTGTTGCGCAAATTTGCGACCCACCAGATTCAAGATGCGTTTCCGCAATGGAAAGACCAATTTTATATCGCTTCTTTTTCGTATAAAACGGTGGCTTATAAAGGGCAGTTGACTACGTTTCAATTGCGTTCCTACTTTTTAGATTTACAAGATGAAACGTTCAAATCGGCGGTCGCACTTATTCACTCTCGCTTTTCTACGAATACCACGCCAAAGTGGAAACTCGCGCAGCCTTTACGTTACATCGCTCATAATGGCGAAATCAATACCATCACGGGTAATTTAAATTGGTGGAAATCAAAAGAGAAATTACTCGATTCGGCGCTTTTCAGCAAAGAAGAATTAGACAAGTTAAAACCGATTTGTGGCGAGGCGTTGTCCGATTCCGGCAATTTTGATAACGTATTGGAATTCTTGGTGTTAAGTGGCTTTTCGCTGGCGCACGCGCTCATGATGATGATACCCGAAGCGTGGGAGCACGACGAGCAAATGGCAGATTACAAAAAATCGTTTTACGAATATCATAAAACCATCATGGAGCCGTGGGACGGTCCCGCCTCCCTTTGTTTCACCGATGGCATCATCGCCGGTGCGATGCTCGACCGCAATGGTTTGCGTCCTTCGCGCTACGTGTTGACGGATGACGACCGTTTGATAATTGCTTCCGAAGCAGGTGCGTTGCGCATTGACCAATCGAAAGTGCTGGCAAAAGGGCGATTGCAGCCAGGAAAAATTTTAATAGCTGACCTCGAAAAACGACGCATTATTGCCGATAAAGAACTAAAATTATCTATTTGTAAACGCTTGCCTTATCGCGACTGGTTGGATAAAAACCGAATTTACTTGAGCGAGTTGCCCGCGCCTCCAGAAATGAAGGAAGACATGGAAGAGCAGTCACTCTTGCAACGGCAACAAATGTTTGGTTTCACCCGCGAAGACCTGAAAATATTTATTGCGCCTTTGGCAAAAAATGGCGAAGAACCCCTCGGTTCGATGGGCGCGGATACGCCGCTGGCAGTGCTCTCCCAACGCTCGCAGCACTTGTCCAATTATTTTAAACAACTTTTTGCGCAAGTAACTAATCCGCCGATTGACCCGATTCGGGAGCGCTCAGTGATGTCCTTGTTTGCAATGTTGGGGGGAGCCGGAAATATGTTGGATTTAGCACCAGAACGTGCGCGATTCATGCACTTGTCGAGTCCAGTATTGACCAATGAAGATTTGGCAAAAATTCGACATATTCAGCATCCACATTTTAAGTCGGACGCGATTGATATTCTATTTAAACCTGATGAGCAGAAAGGGCGACTACACGCGGCGATTCAACACGTGTGCGCGGCTGCCGAAGACAAGGTACGCAATGGCGTGAATATTTTGATTTTGTCCGACCGTTTAGCTGACGCGAATCTCGCGCCTATTCCGTCGCTGTTGGCGGTCGGTGCCGTACATCACCACTTGGTTAATGAAGGCTTGCGCGGTCGCACGTCCATCGTCATCGAAGCAGGCGATATTTGGGAGCCGCATCATTTTTCAACGTTGGTGGGCTATGGCGCGAGCGCGGTGAATCCCTACATGGCGTACGCTACAATTATGGATTTGCAGGAAAAACATTTTTTTGAATCGGATTTGCCCATCGAAAAAGCGATTTCCTATTACAATAAAGCAATCGGGAAAGGACTGTTGAAAATCATGTCCAAAATCGGCATTTCTACCTTCCAATCTTATCAAGGTGCGCAAATTTTTGAAGCTTTAGGCATTCATAAATCGGTTATAAAAGAATGTTTCTCGGGCACGATTTCTCGTATACAAGGCATTGGTTTTGACGATATTGCAAAAGAAGTGATTACACGACATCAGTTGGCATTTCCAGAAAAAATCATTGCCAATCCTAAGCTCGATGTGGGCGGCGTTTTTCAATGGAAACAACAGGGCGAAGAGCATCTATTCAATCCGCAGACGATTCATTTATTGCAATATTCGACCCGTAAAAACGATATGACTGCTTATCGCAAATACGCCAAACTAATCAATGCGCAAGACGAAAAAGCCCTGACGCTGCGCGGTTTGCTGACTTTTAGAAAAGGCAATAGCATTCCGATTGAAGAGGTCGAGCCGATTGAAAATATTCTAAAACGCTTTGCTACGGGCGCGATGTCGTTTGGTTCGATTTCACATGAAGCGCATTCGACTTTGGCAATTGCAATGAATCGAATCGGCGGAAAAAGCAATAGTGGCGAGGGCGGCGAAGACGAAATGCGCTATGCAAAAAAGGAAAATGGCGATTGGGAACGCTCAGCGGTGAAGCAGGTAGCTTCCGGTCGTTTTGGGGTCACGAGTCACTATTTGGCAAATGCCGACGAGTTGCAAATCAAGATGGCACAAGGAGCCAAGCCCGGCGAAGGCGGTCAGTTGCCAGGTCATAAAGTGGACGAATGGATTGGCAAAGTACGACATTCTACACCAGGTGTTGGCTTGATTTCTCCACCGCCGCACCACGATATTTACTCGATTGAAGACTTAGCGCAGTTGATTTTTGATTTAAAAAATGCGAATCGAGAGGCGCGAGTCAGTGTAAAATTAGTGTCGAAAGCAGGCGTTGGTATCATCGCTTCTGGCGTTGCGAAAGCCCATGCGGATGCGATTCTGATTTCGGGACACGATGGTGGAACGGGTGCTTCGCCGCTCACTTCCATCCGACACGCCGGTCTGCCGTGGGAATTGGGTTTGGCGGAAACGCAGCAGACGTTGGTTAAAAATAAGCTCCGCGACCGTGTCACCGTGCAGGTAGACGGGCAGGTGCGCACCGGACGAGATTTGGCGATTGCAACCTTGCTGGGTGCGGAAGAATGGGGTATCGCTACGGCGGCACTCGTGGTGGAAGGTTGTATCATGATGCGCAAATGTCACTTGAATACTTGTCCGGTCGGCATCGCTACGCAAGACCCGGAACTGCGCCAGCGCTTCACCGGCGATGTGGAACACGTTATTAATTTCTTTCATTTCTTGGCGCAAGATTTGCGGGAAATCATGGCAGACCTCGGCTACCGTACCATCAATGAAATGGTGGGCAAAGTAGAAATGCTGCGTTTGAAAACTCACATTCCACACTGGAAATATAAGGATTTGGATTTAACGCCGATTTTATACAAACAACCGGCAGAAGAAGGCGTAGGCTTATACAAACTCATCGAGCAGCAGCACGGCATTGAAAATGTGTTGGATAGAAAGCTGATTTATATGGCGGAACCTGCGCTCGAGCAAGGGCAGGGCATCAGTTCTACTTTTGATATTTACAATACCGACCGCGCTGTCGGCACGATGTTATCTTACGAAATTTCTAAACGCTACGGCGGCGAGGGTTTACCGGAGGATACGATTCAATTCCGTTTCCGAGGTTCGGCGGGGCAGAGTTTTGGCGCATTTGCGGCGCGTGGTTTACAATTTACACTTGAAGGTGAAGCCAATGATTATTTTGGAAAAGGCTTATCGGGTGCGAAACTCATCGTGGTGCCGGACCGCGAGGCGCAGTTTGAAGTAAGTGAAAATATCATCATCGGCAATGTGGCGTTGTACGGCGCGACTTCCGGCGAGGCGTATATCAGCGGCATGGCAGGCGAGCGTTTTGCGGTGCGCAATTCTGGTGGAACAGCAGTGGTAGAAGGCATCGGCGACCACGGTTGCGAGTATATGACAGGAGGTTTGGTTGTAATTTTAGGAGAAACGGGCAAGAATTTTGCAGCAGGTATGAGCGGCGGCGAAGCATTTGTGTATAACGCCAGTGGCAAATTTGAAAAGCGCGTCAACCGAGAAATGGTAGATTTGGACCGAATGGAAATGGCTGATTATGAATTACTTCGCACCTTGTTGCGCAATCATTTTCGTTATACAAGTAGTAAAAGAGCTTTACATTTACTAAATAACTGGGAAGAGGCAAAGCATAGTTTTGTAAAAGTAATGCCAAAGGATTATAAAGCGGTGCTGCAAAGCCGAATTGTTGTAGCGCAATCTTCTAACGTATTGGTCACTGCTTCTATGTAATTTGTGTTCAAATGTTCATGTCTTCACGTTACGTGCGCACAAGAACACAAGAACACATTAACACAAAAAAATGGACGCTAAAGGTTTTTTAAAATACAATCGGGAGACTCCGAAATCGCGGAAGCCACAAGAGCGCGTGAAAGATTACAAAGAAATATACGAAGATTTCAGCGAGCGCAAAACCGTGCAACAAGCCACGCGCTGTATGGATTGTGGCGTGCCATTTTGTCATAATGGCTGTCCGTTGGGCAATATCATTCCAGAATTTAATGAAGCGGTGTATGATGAAGATTGGTTACGGGCGTATGAGATTTTGAATAGCACGAATAATTTTCCAGAATTCACCGGACGCATTTGCCCCGCACCTTGCGAGTCCGCTTGTGTGTTGGGCATCAATCAGCCGCCGGTCGCCATCGAGCATATTGAAAAAGCGATTATCGAAGTAGCGTTCGAGCGCGGGTACGTGCGTCCGCAGCCGCCGGTGTTGCGCACGGGGAAGAAAGTGGCAATTGTTGGCTCCGGTCCGGGTGGATTGGCAGCCGCTGCGCAATTGAATAAAGCCGGACATTTGGTGACGGTGTTTGAAAAAAGTGACCGATTAGGCGGTTTATTACGCTATGGCATTCCTGATTTTAAACTCGAAAAATGGGTATTAGAACGGCGGATAGCGCTGATGCAAGCAGAAGGAATTCGATTTAAAACTAGTGTGGAAGTAGGCGGCAATATTGATGCGCAGCACATTTTGCAGGAGTTTGATGCGGTGTTGTTGGCGGGTGGCTCGATTGTGCCGCGCGATTTGACCATTCCAGGCAAAAATTTGAAAGGTGTACATTATGCGATGGATTATTTGGAGCAGTGCAATCGGCGCGTGGCGGGCGACGTCATTCCAGAAAAAGATTCCATTAATGCCAAAGGCAAACACGTGGTCGTTATCGGCGGCGGCGATACGGGTTCGGATTGTGTCGGCAATGCCAATCGGCAGGGCGCGGCTTCCATTACGCAGTTGCAATATCACATTCAACCGTCCTCCAAAGCAGAGCTGACGGACTGGCCCAATGTGCCCTTGATTTACACCGAATCGTCCTCGCACCAAGAAGGTTGCCAGCGCGAGTGGGCTATTTTGACAAAATCTTTCTTGGGTGATAAAAATAATTTGGTAAAGTCGCTACAAATCGTAACTTTGGATTGGCGCAGCGACGAAACCGGAAAATATAGTTTTCAAGAACAACCCGACTTCATCAAAGAAATTCCGTGCGACTTGGCATTCATCGCCATCGGTTATGCCCACCCGAAATACGAAGGCTTATTACAACAATTGGGTGTCTCGCTCAACGAACGTGGAAATGTAAAGGATTCCAATTATAGAACGAACCTCGATAAAGTTTTTGTAGCAGGCGATATGCGCCGAGGACAATCGCTGGTGGTGTGGGCAATCTCGGAAGGACGCGAAGCAGCACGAGCGATGGATATTTATCTGATGGGCGAAACACAATTGGAGGGCAAAGCAAATTCTGAGTTGATGTTGGCCTAGAACGAAATCGGAGGTCGGAAGCGGGAATATCAGCAGAGTATTAGCACATCAGCAAATTGGCATATCAGCAAATTAACTATCGAGTTTTTTCATAATTGAATTAGTATGAAAGTAGTCCCGGCTTTAGAGAGAGGTCGGGATTTTTTTATTTTAGCCGATCTTTATTTTAGCATTCTGCTTATTATTTATACTGAGATAGCTTTGATTTTACCATTGCCATTTTACCTTTGTAACAATTAGCACATTCTATGCTTTTTGGTAAATTAACTATAAATGTTATAATATATTGGATATGAATTGTTTAAAAAATATTTTTACCTTAATAATAGCCTTGTTGCTGTTCAGTTGTAAAACCACCCAACTCCTCAATTTTGAAGCTGCCACTTCTGTTGAAGCTACCGTCACCAACACTGGTTTGCTGGATGCGTACATCAGCGGCTTGAAGGCAGACTCTGTCAATTATGTGTACAGCGAGGCTTCGGCGGTGATGAAAATAGGCGATAACTTGTTGATTGCTATTGATAAACCTGTGCCGGGGAAGGAGTTGTCGCCTGTGTTTTCGGTGCCGATTGCAGCGATAAAGAACGGCGCGATTGCCAATAATCAGATAAGTTATATTACGAATATCGCTTTTCAGGAAGTGCAAAAAATAGAAGCGTTTGCGAAAAGTCAGAATGACAGTGTGTTTTTTGCGACGACGGCGTTTGACCGTATCAAGGGAAAAGTGGCAGATTGGGATGGCTATAATTCGCTGTTGGCTTGGCGCGCAGCAGATTTTTCAGACGTGGAATACGTAGCAGGTACGGCGAGAAGTAACGTGCTTAGTTCGATGGATTTGCGCAGCTCCATTCAGAAGACATTGATAACCAGTCAGTTCCCACAAGGTGCGCCGTATTTCAAAATTGAAGCCTTGGCGGTGTTGCCTGGCAATCGCTTGATTTTTGGCGTGCGCGAGATAGGGGAGAGTTATCAAAAATTTGAATATGCTTTTACGCTCTTGGAGACGACGTACACCGATTCTAAAAACGGAATTAAAGTCAGTCCGACTTTCAAAAAAATATATGAATATCAGCCGGTGGTGAATGGTCAGAAAATGGGCATTTCCGATTTGACTTATCATGCAAAAAGTAATAGTTTAATTGTAATGACTTCCTATGAAGAACTCGGCGATGAAAAAACGAAAGCGTTGGCAAGCAGTTTGTGGATATTACCATTGTCAAAATTAGCAAAAGGCGAAGCACCGATACCAGTTATGAATAAAGGGAAACAATTATATTTTTTAAATAAAGCGGAAGGGATTACATTATTGGATGACCGGACGTTATTTATTATTTTTGATGAAGATCGTAAAGATAGCCAAGTAAAAGTAAATGGAAAAATGGTGACCAAGCGGCCGCATCAAGCGATTTATTCAATTGTAAAATTTTAATGAAGACGTGTCAGGTTTTTAAAACCTGACACGTCTTACACACTATAAATGCGACGTAGACAATTCCTTGTGCTTAATTAACTGTTTTCGCATCTTCTCCGTGGCAGCCGATAATGATTTTTCAAAAGACTCGGATGTTTCATCTGCATAAAGAATATGACCCGGCACGATTAATTTGATTTCAGCCGTATTTGCCAGAGACGTAGCGTGCGTATTGTGGTCTTCATCCCGAAAAAACACCTCGGCACTTTCGATGCGTTCGTAATAAGTCATTAGTTTATTTACTTTTTCATCTATCAGCGCCCGTAGGCTATCGCTCACCTGAAAAGGTGCATTTACTTGAATCGTCATAAGCGTTCGTTTTTTGTTTATAATGTGCAAAATAATTTGTATCCAAATAGAACAAACGCTCGATTCATTCTGCACTCAAAAAGTGTTAAAAATTTTACATTCTAAAAAATAGCTACTTCTTTCTGATAGGTTATCAACAATTTACGCATTTTTTCGGCAGCATTTTCCAATGCTTTTTCTAATTTATCGGCATGGTCGGTGGTGTACAACACGCGGCGCATGAGGTACAATTTAATCTCTACGCGATTGTCTTCTGCTTCCGTTATAAAAACTTCAGCCGTTTTGATTCTACTAAAAAATGTCTTCAGGTTATCAATACAATCATTTACTACTTCTTGTAATTGATTGGAAACCTGACTCGGCGCATACACTCGGATGTTCATAAGGCATGGATTTTGTGTAATGAAAAAATGAATGAAAAATGAAACGCATGACTATCGGCAGTTTGTAAATGCCAATTTTTATATTAGAAAATAATAGTTGGACACTATTATCCTTTACCATGATAATGATTATTCATTTTCCGATTTTCTACTTTCGATTATTTATACAAAAATGCTATCTTAAAAGTCGTTTATAACGCCATTCCTATACTAACCGTGGATGAGATTTTCTAAACAAGTAGATTTAAAACGCATATTAAAAATTTAAATTTCATTTGGATGTGAAAAAAAATTATTTTTTGAGGGGCGGTACCGTCATTTAAATGCAGTCGGCTTATTTGCAATGTAGCGATAAAATGGATAAAAAGCAAGGGTTGCGCGATGAATTTGCGGGTTCAATCAACAAAAAGCAGCAAACGCACAAATAGAAATATAAAACTTTCCATTCTTTTCTTAGTTTTGGGCAATCGAAATTTTAACCAAAATGATGTTAGACGAAACACCAACTCCCGCTTCTAAAACTGGTCGAATTATTCTTCCGCTGCTCGCCGTTACTGGTATTGCGGCGATTCTCACTATTTTGGATGCCAACAATTGGGTGGCGATGCCTGATGAGCTGACGGCTACCGTGCGCTGGATTGCCATCGGCTTTTTATGCTATTACGGCTGGCTTAAAAATAGCCTGACTACTTGGATTTTGATTAGTATGGTGATTGGGACGGAGTTTGGCTACGATTTTCCGTGGATTGCGGAGCACCTCAATATTGTGAGCCGCATTTTTATCCGATTGATTAAAACGATTATTGGTCCGCTGCTTTTTGGTACACTCGTGGTTGGTATCGCCGGGCATTCTAACTTGAAGCAGGTGGGGCGCATGGGCTGGAAGGCACTGTTATATTTTGAAATTGTAACGACAATTGCCCTATTTATTGGCTTAGGCGCGATCAATCTTACCCAAGCGGGCTGGGGCATTCCGCGCGATGAGCGCAAGCCGCCGGTGGATGTCGCACTGAGTGATTCTACTCTGCAATTGCGGTTGGATGAAAGTAGAGGTACTTATGAATTGACACGCGGTGGGGAGTCCTTGACGCAGACGCCGCCGCCCGTTCGACAGAATTGGGAAGAGATTGTAATGCACATTTTTCCGGAGAATATTGCAAAGTCGGTTTACAATGGCGATGTGTTGCAAATCGTGGTGTTTAGCATTTTATTTGCCATCGGTTTGGCGCTGGTGACGCGAGAAAATCAGAAGCGACGGATGCTCAATTTTGCGGAGAGCTTGTCGGAAGTGATGTTTAAATTCACACAAGTGATTATGTATTTTGCGCCGTTTGCGGTAGGCGCGGCGATTGCGTATACGATTAGTGAGAAAGGTTTTGGTGTGTTGGTGAATCTGGCGATGTTGCTGGGAACCTTATATGGGGCGCTGATTGTGTTTATTTTACTGGTTTTTGTGCCAATAGCACTGTTTATTCGCTTGCCGATAAGAAGATTTATAAAAGCCATTGCCGAGCCGGTTACGCTGGCATTTGCGACGACGAGTTCTGAATCTGCCCTTCCGAAAGCGATGAAAGCGATGGAAGAATTGGGCGTGCCGCGTAAAATTGTTGCGTTTGTAATGCCGACGGGTTATAGTTTTAATTTGGATGGAACGACTTTATATCTTTCGCTGGCGACGATTTTTGTGGCGCAAGCATGTGGCGTACAATTGTCGTTTGGGAATCAATTATTGATAGTTTTCACATTGATGTTGACGAGTAAAGGGGTGGCGGGTGTTCCGAGAGCATCGCTGGTGATTTTGTCGGCTACCGTGACGAATTATTCCTATTTGGGACTAGAAGATTGGCCCATTTTTGTCATTATCGGCATTGACGAACTCATGGATATGGCGCGCACGGCAGTAAATGTGATTGGAAATTGCTTGGCAACGGCAGTCGTGGCGCGTTGGGAAGGCGAAGACCATTATAATGATCCGAATTATATTCCTGAAACGGAGTTGGAGGTTTAATGATATCTCCCGCAGATTTCGCAGATAAAATTTACTTCATCAGCGTCGTTTGCGGGAAAATTAGATAAATTTCAAGTGATAAACATTTACTTCAACCGTTTTGCCCCCTAAAATAGGTTGAATATCATAACTTATTTTATTTATTGTAAATCCTTCTTTTGTAATACTTTGAAAAAAATCTTGCGCCACTTCTCGACTGGGGTCACTCACAATGATGCTGCCACCGGGCTTGCAAAGGGTGCGAAACGCATTGGGGAGAAATTCAAAAAAGCGTTTTTCGTAAGTAATATCGGATGCTAAAACTAAATCTGAGGCAAAAACGGGGTTTGGGTTTCGCCAATCCATGATTTCAAAACGCGCTTCCGCATCATTATTCAATTTCCAATTTTGTTTGGCAAATAATAAGGCATCTTCTAAATAATCGGTCATGATTGCATTTGCGCCTAATTTTCCAGCAATAATACTCGGCAAGCCTAAGCCACAACCGATTTCTATTACATTTTTTATGTCTTTTGTAATATCAAATGCTACTAAATATTTACTCAAGCCAATCGCTGCGGGCCATAGTTCTGCCCAATATGGGATGCGCTCATCTTGCACGTCTTCGTGGGTTTCGCCTTTGGCAATCAATTCATTATACAAATCATCTACATTAGTAATGTGTAATATTTTAATGGGGATGCCTTCTATGTTAAGTTCTAATGCTTCGGTTTGGTAGGGTGAAAAATCCATTGGAATAAAAATTTTGCGTAAGAACGGAAATTGTGGGCTATTTTTGTAGCGCAGGTTTTCGCTTGCACTTGCACACAGCCTGAAGGCTATGGTACGAGTTCATCCTAAAGGATGTTGTACATGAATTATTGGCTCGTTAAATCGGAACCCGAAACCTACGGCTACGACCGCCTCGAACGCGAAGGCAGCACCACGTGGGAAGGTGTGCGTAACTACGCCGCTCGCAATCACCTCCGTGCGATGAAGGAAGACGATTTTGTATTATTTTATCACAGCGTCACTGATTTGGAAATTGTCGGTATTTGTAAAGTTACTAAAGCTGCTTATCGGGACGCGACGGCAGAAAAAGGGGATTGGTCAGTCGTGGATGTCGCGCCTTGCAAGCGTTTTACCAAGTCGGTTTCTTTACAAACGGTGAAAGCTACGCCGGAATTGCAAAATATTGGCTTGGTGCGTATCGGTCGCCTCTCCGTGATGCCGTTGGAAAAAGTGGAATTTGAAAAGATTTTGGAATTGGGGGAGACGAGTTTGGAAATTTGACTGCTATTTGAAGTATTAAAAATATCATGAAAGACAAATTAAATATTGGAATAGTTGGTGCGGGAGGCTTTGCTGGTTTTGCGGCAAAGGCTTTTTTGAAAGTAGCGGGTATTCAGATAGTTGGTGTTACGGATATTAATGAAGTGGCTGCCCAAAAATTAGCACATGAGTTAAATGCTGAGTTTTATAATGATTACGAACAATTACTAAATGATAATCGTATTCAATTGGTTTATATTGCAACGCCGCCTTATTTACATTACACTCAATCCAAGCAAGCATTAGAAGCTGGAAAGCACGTCATTTGTGAAAAACCGGCGGCACTCAAAACAAAAGAGGCGGAAGAGTTAGCCAATTATGCAAAGTCTAACAATTTATTATATGCCGTCAATTTGATGCAACGCTACAATCCATTATACGATATTGTAAAAACCATTATACAAGAAAAATGGCTGGGCGATTTTGTACACGGCTTTTTTGAAAATTATGCGAGTGATGAAAAACTAACGCCTGACCATTGGTTTTGGGATATGGAAAAAAGTGGCGGGATATTTATAGAACATGGCGTACATTTTTTCGACTTATTTAGCGGCTGGTTAGGAGCGGGTCAACTTGTAAATTCCTTGCAAATTCAGCGTCCGAATGTAAAACAGAAAATCATTGACCGCGTACAAGCCACCGTGCTTTATAAGGATGGTCCCGTCAATTTTTATCATGGATTCAATCAGCCCAAAATTTTAGACCGACAAGAGATGCGCTTGCAATTTGATAGAGGCGATATTACATTATACGAATGGGTGCCGGTAAAAATACGTTTATATGGTTTATTACAAACAGTCCATTTAGAAAAACTTAAACAGTTACTTCCAAATCATTCTATTACACATCATACTGACGCTACTTTATTGAATAAAAAATCCATTGGTAAATTTCAAGATGTTTTTTATGATTCTTTTGTAACATTTGAAGCCGGTACTATTACAGAAAAAATGGATCGCTATGAACAACTCGTCATTGCTATGATAAATGATCAATGGAATTGGATAAAGGACCCCACACATCCGCGTAAAATAGACGAACAGAATGCAGTGGAATCGCTTCGGATAGCGGAGGAGGCGACGGAGCGTGCATTGCAATTTTAATATTATATCATGATAAATTAATAAATCATTTTTATTGAAATACTACTTTCTTCATTGCAAAACCTTCTTTGGTTTGAATCCGTAGCCAGTACAGCCCGGCGGGTAAATTGCCACGTTGTAAAGTTAAATTAACAACTCAAGCAAAACATGGCTATCATTTAGCGTCCGATGTTTGATGCATTGAAGAATTCGCAACTTTTAAAAACTGGGATGCTGTTGAAATTGTTATGAAAAAAGATTAACTTTGAAAAAACAGAATATGACTTCCGATATACAAGTTGCATTTCCGCAAGAATTAGCTTTTGCGCTCAAGATGCCTGAACAGGAGCTGGCGCGGGAGTTGCAACGCCTTTCTATTGTCAAATTATACGAATTAGGAAAACTTTCCTCCGGTATGGCTGCCAAATTATTAGGTTATTCCAGAGTAGGATTTTTAGAAATTGCTGGGGAATATCAAATTTCCATTTTAGGAAATCCGCTCTTAGATCAACTTCGCCAAGATTTTGAGAATGCTTAAAGTCGTTTGTAATACTACTCCAATTGTTTCGCTCCTCAAAATAGAGTAACTTTCGCTATTGGAAATTTTATATACTACCGTGATTATTCCTGAGGCAGTCTGGCAGGAAATTGAAGCTGGTAAAGGAGGGGCTTATTATACCGACTTGACTCCATTACCTTGGATTGATATCCAAGCAATCCAAAATCCGATCGCACTACAATATTTGACGGACCTTGACAAGGGGGAAGCGGAAGTCATCGTGTTAGCTCGCGAGATTAGTGCTGACTTAGTCATAATTGATAAAAAATTAGGTCGTCAATACGCACAACATTTTGGCTTAACTCTCACTGGTACGCTTGGCATTCTACTTCGCGCTAAAAAAGAAGGCCACATTCCACAAGTTGAACCTTTGTTGAAACAGCTTCGACAGCGTGGTGTTTGGTTGAGTGATCTCGTTTTCCAGAATATGCTTTTGCTTGCAGGCGAGTAAGTATTTGCACTCAAATCAACAGCTCAAACAACGTCTGGCTATCATTTAGCGTCCGATAATTAATATGATATTCTTCCATTCTTTGTAATAAAGCTTCATAATCCCCGCGTTGCTGCAATTGAATACCGATAAGAGCAGGACCGGACTCCCGATTGTTCTTTTTGGTGTATTCAAAATGGGTGATGTCGTCGGTGGGACCAAGCACATTGTTCAAAAATTCGCGCAAGGCACCGGCACGTTGCGGGAAACGAATAATGAAGTAATGTTTTAAGCCTTCATATAATAAAGATCGCTCGCGGATTTCTTCGGTGCGAAGTATATCATTATTACTGCCACTTATAATACAAACGACGGTTTTACCTTTTATTTCTTCTTTATAAAAATCCAAGGCAGCAATGGTGAGCGCTCCGGCGGGTTCTACTACAATGCCTTCTTCGTTGTACAATTGTAAAATGGAGGTACAAACTTTTCCTTCCGGCACGAGCACCACATCATCTACGACTTGCTGGGCAATTTTGAAAGTGGTTTCGCCCACACGCCGCACGGCTGCGCCATCCACGAAGGTATCAATTTTTTCTAAAGTCAAGACTTTGCCGCTTTTCAGCGAATCGTGCATGGCAGGTGCACCTGCCGGTTCTACGCCGATGATTTTGGTTTTCGGACTGAGTTGTTTGAAATAACTACCCAAGCCAGCAATCAAGCCACCGCCACCAATTGGCACAAAAACATAATCAATCGTATTCGGACAATCTTCTAAAATTTCCAAACCAACCGTGCCTTGCCCTTCAATAACACGTTCATCATCAAAGGGATGCACAAACGCTTTATTATTTTCTTGCGCATCTCGAAAAGCTTCTCGATAAGAATCATCAAAAGTATCACCGACTAATACCACTTCCACCCATTTTTTGCCAAAGAGCTTGACTTTATTTACTTTTTGTAACGGCGTGACAGCAGGCATAAAGATTTTACCATGCACACCCAACTTTTGACAAGCAAATGCCACGCCTTGCGCATGATTGCCTGCGCTTGCGCATACGATGCCACGCTCCAATGATTCCGCATTTATTGTCGCCATTTTGTTGTACGCACCGCGTATTTTGTACGAACGCACCACCTGCAAATCTTCTCGTTTGAATAAAATATTCGCATCAAAACGGTCAGAATAATTGGGGTTGAAGAGCAGGGGTGTTTGCTCGGCGATTCCTTTCAAGCGCACTTTGGCTTTGTAAACGTTCTCGACGGAGATGATGGACGTGGGTATTTTAAGATTTGCAGTCATATGAATGGAGTATAGGAGGATGGGAAGATAGGAGGATGCCCGTATCACATTTCTTTACTTTTCCTGCCATCCATTTATATATTTTTATAATATTGAGAAGAGCATACGAAGATGGGGCATGAGAGAATGTAAATAGCGCATCCTCCCATCCTCCTATCTTCCCATTTTAAACTTCTTCTTTCACTTCCTGTCTTTCCGGTCTCAGGCTGCGCACCACTTTGCCCGCTTGCCACATTTCGCTTTCGCGCATTTCGCGGAGTTCTTCTTCCAGCTTTTCGCGGTAGTCGGTTTTGCTGTTAGAATCAATGGATTTTTGCGCTTCATGTCCGGCAGCGACGCTGTCATACAATTCAGTAAAAATCGGCGCGACGGCATCGCGGAATTTATTTTTCCAATCTAATGCGCCACGTTGAGCAGTGGTCGAGCAATTGGCGTACATCCAATCCATCCCGTTTTCGGCGACGAGTGGCATTAGACTTTGCGTCAATTCTTCCACTGTTTCATTAAAAGCTTCACTTGGTGAGTGTCCACGCTTGCGGAGTTCATTAAACTGTGCTTCAAAAATCCCTTGAATCGCGCCCATCAAGGTGCCGCGCTCTCCGGTGAGGTCGCTGTACACTTCTTTTTGGAAATTGGTTTCAAACAAATAACCAGAGCCAATGCCAATGCCGAGTGCTACCACGCGCTCAAACGCTTTACCTGTTGCATCTTGAAAAATGGCATAGCTGGAATTTAAACCCCGACCTTCCACAAACATTCTACGCAAACTGGTGCCAGAACCTTTGGGTGCAACCAAAATCACATCCACATCAGGTGGCGGGATGATGCCAGTTCGTTCTTTGTACGTGATGCCGAAACCGTGCGAAAAATACAGGGCTTTGCCGGGCGTGAGGTATTTTTTGATGGTTTCCCAAAGTTCGATTTGGGCTGCGTCCGAGAGTAGATATTGAATGATATCGCCGCGCTCGGCAGCTTCTTCGATGTCGAATAAAGTTTCGCCCGGAACGAATCCATCTTTCACTGCTTTGTCCCAAGATTTGGATGGGTAGCGTTGTCCGACGATGACGTTGAAGCCGTTGTCGCGCAAGTTGAGTGCCTGACCAGGACCTTGAACGCCGTAGCCTATGATGGCGATGACTTGGTCGCTAAGGACTTCGTGGGCTTTTTCGAGTGGAAATTCTTCGCGGGTGACGACGTTTTCTTCGGTTCCTCCGAAAGTAAGTTTTGCCATGGTTTTTAATTTTTAAGATGCCAGATTAAAGATACCGGATGCCAGACTACTCTTTTTACTTGCGCTCGCGGCATTTGCAGGCTGAAGCCTGTGGGACGAGTTCAGCGTAAACGCTGTACTACGAACGAAACGCAAAATTATACCATTTAACTGATGCAAAGGCAGGTGTTGCAAAGTTTAAACAGCCCACTAATCGAACTTTCCCTTTGTAAATAAGATATTTTATTCTGTTGATTACCAGTTTTTTAAGTGTAAATTGTTGTGGCTAAGGCTCGTAACAATACTTTTTTTTGATTGCTTGTTGGAGCATTAGTAGCAATCCTACAAACGTTTTCGCGAACAGTCTTAACTTTGTGACTTTGTATAAAACGCTTATTTAACGGTTAAACTAAATGGTTATGAAAAAGCTACTCTTTACATTGTTTTTAATCAGTTTTACGGTTTCTATTATTGCGCAAACTAAAAGCCTGCCGCGCATTCAAGTGTCCGAAAATAAACGCTTTCTGGTCACGGCTGATGGCAAACCGTTTTTCTGGCTGGCAGATACGGCTTGGGAATTGTTTCACCGCTGCGACCGCGATGAAGCGGACCGCTACTTGCGCAAGCGAGCTGAACAAGGTTTTAACGTGATTCAAGCCGTCGCTTTGGCAGAATTAGATGGTTTGAATACACCGAATTCCAATGGAGATAAACCTTTGATAGATAATGATTTGAATCAACCTAACGAAAAATATTTTCAACACGTAGATTATATTATTGACCGCGCGGGAGAATTGGGCATTTACATTGCGCTGCTGCCGACTTGGGGCGATAAGTTATTTAAAGACAACTGGGGCAAGGGACCAGAGATTTTTAATCCGCAAAATGCGCGCACTTTTGGAAAGTGGATGGGCAATCGCTACAAAAATCGTACGAACATCGTGTGGGTACTCGGCGGCGACCGCAACCCGCGCGAAGGCTCGCAGGACGTGGAAGTGTGGCGACAAATGGCAGCAGGAATCGCTGAGGGCGGAGGTGGAAATGACAAAGCACTGATGACTTTGCATCCACAACCTACAGAGCCGGGCGGCTCGTCCAATTGGTTTCACAAAGACGCATGGCTTGATTTTAATATGCACCAGACGGGACATTGCGCGAATCAACCGACTTACAATAAAATTGCACATGATTATAATTTGCAACCTACCAAACCGACCTTAGATGGTGAACCACTGTATGAAGACCACCCCAATTGTTTCAACGCCAAAGAATTAGGTCACAGTGTGCCAGAAGATATTCGTCGGATTATATATTGGAATGTTTTTGCCGGTGCGTGCGGACAAACGTATGGCTGTCATGATATTTGGCAAATGTATAAAATTGGACGGGAGCCAATCAACCAGCCCTTGCGTCCGTGGGAAAAAGCGCTCGATTTACCGATGGCAAATCAAGTAAAACACTTGAAAAAGCTAATGTTGTCACGCTCTTTTCTCACCCGCATTCCTGACCAAACGATGGTTGTAACCAAACAAAATGAGGATGAAAATTATGTAATCGCCACGCGGGATTCCAAAGGAAGTTATGCGTTTATTTACTTTCCAACAGGTAAATCGGTTGAATTAAACATCTCAAAATTAACTGGTTCAAAATTAAAAACAACGTGGTACGACCCGCGCACAGGTGTTTATTTGAACGAGAAAATTATCTCAAAATCAGCGAGTTATAAACCAACACCGCCATCGTCTGGCAAAGGGCAAGATTGGGTGCTGGTGATAGATGCAGTAGTTGCAAAGAATGAATAATGAAAGAATGAATAATGAAATGGGCTAGGAGAAAAACTTTGCGACTTTGCGTCTTTGTGTGAAAAAATCTGCGAAATCTGCGTGAAAAAAGTGCTTAATGAGGGCGTAAAAAGCTGTTACGCCCACCTTTCCCTTTGTAAATAAGATATTTTATTTGGTTGACTACCAGTTTTTTAGGTACGAATCGTTGTTTCTAAAGCTCGTAACAATACTTTTTTTTGAATTGGCATGGTGTGGTGGAAGGGATTACTTTTGGCGAACGGTTGATTGGGTGATAGGGTGATTTTCCTTATCCTTGCACTTATAGCATTTTTATTAACCGCAGAGGCGCAGAGTTCGCAGAGATCAAGCGTAAATCATGATAATCATGCAATCATAAAAATCATGGTTCAGGCGGTTTCGGCGGAAAGGATTGATTTGAAAATGATTTTGAACGTTGGCCGATTTGAGAACGAGGCGTGCACGCGGGATAGAAGCGGTACCGACCGTAGGAAGGTGAGAGCGGATAGCCCAAAAACGTGCCCAAAAAAGTCAAAATATAAAATAATAAATGTAAAATGTAAAATTTTTTACGGAGAAGCGTTAAATTTTAAACGAAAAACAATAAATAAAAGAGCGAATGTTAAATAAATACAGTCGAAGAATTACACAAGATGATACGTTGCCGGCGGCGCAGGCGATGCTGTACGGGATTGGGCTGACGGAGGCGGACATGGCGAAGGCGCAGGTGGGTATCGTGAGTATGGGCTGGGAGGGCAATCCATGTAATATGCACCTGAATGACTTGGCGAAATTGGTGAAAAAAGGGGTGACGGAAGCGGATTTAGTTGGCTTGATTTTTCATACGATTGGCGTGAGCGATGGTATTTCGATGGGTACGGAGGGGATGCGGTATTCGCTGCCGTCGCGGGATTTGATAGCGGATTCGATTGAAACGGTGGCATGCGCGCAGTGGTACGATGCGGTGGTGGCGGTGGTCGGTTGTGATAAAAATATGCCGGGCGCGATGATGGCGTTGGGTCGCTTGAATCGTCCTTCGATACTCGTTTATGGCGGCACGATTAGTCCGGGGTGCTATGCGAATCGGAAGTTGGATATCGTGTCGGCGTTTGAGGTGCTGGGGCAGAAAATTGCGGGGAAAGTAAGCGAAGAGGAATTTCGCGGCGTGGTGCGCAATGCGTGTCCGGGTCCGGGCGCGTGCGGTGGGATGTACACGGCGAACACGATGGCATCGGCGATCGAGGCAATGGGGATGAGTTTGCCATTCAATTCTTCTTTTCCGGCGAGCAATGATTTGAAAAATGGGGACTGTGGACGTGTTGGAGCAGCGATTCGACATTTGTTAGAAAAAGATATTAAGCCACGCGATATTATGACGCGGGCTGCGTTTGAGAATGCCATGACGGTGGTGACGATTTTAGGTGGCTCGACGAATGCAGTGCTGCATTTGATTGCGATGGCGAAGTCGGTAGAAGTGGATTTGACTTTGGCAGATTTTCAACGAATTAGCGATAAAACACCGTTTTTAGCAGATTTGAAACCTAGTGGAAAGTATGTGATGGAGGATTTGCACGAGGTCGGCGGCGTTCCGGCGGTGATGAAATTGTTGTTGGAAAATGGCTATTTGCAGGGCGATTGTATGACCGTGACCGGAAAAACCATTGCGGAAAATTTGGCAGAAGTGCCGGATTTGAAAACAGGACAAGACGTAATTCATTCCTTTGAAAACCCAATCAAGCCATCGGGACATATTCAAATTTTGTATGGAAACCTAGCGGAGCAAGGTTCGGTGGCGAAGATTACCGGCAAAGAAGGTTTGAAATTTACAGGGAAAGCCAGAGTTTATGATAGCGAAGCGGCTGTCAATGAAGCCATTACAAAAAAACAAATTCAAGCAGGAGATGTTATTGTGATTCGCTACTGCGGTCCGAAAGGTGGTCCGGGAATGCCGGAAATGTTGAAACCAACGTCAGCGATAATGGGCGAAGGCTTGGGCGATAAAGTGGCACTGATTACGGATGGACGTTTTAGTGGCGGCACGCACGGTTTTGTGGTCGGGCATATCACGCCGGAGGCACAGTCGGGCGGTTTAATTGCATTCTTAAAAGATGGCGACGAAATCACGATTGATGCCGAAAAGAAACAACTACACGCACATTTGAGCGAAGCGGAAATCACGGAACGCCGTGCGAATTGGGTCGCTCCACCATTAAACATAACTCAAGGTTGGCTGCGGAAATACGCGAAAATCGTGTCTTCGGCGAGTGAGGGGTGCGTGACGGATGAATTTTGAAAACGGGAGGATGGGGAAGATGGGAAGATAGGAGGATGCACGCTAGACGTTAGTGCCCTTGTTCCGTTTATTTTAAGTTTTTATTACAAAATTAAATGTTACTACTCAGGTGTTTTAAAGTGTTGATATTCAGTTGATTATAATTTAAAATATTTATTAAAAAACCTTAAAATCAATTTTTAAAATCATTTATTTTTTATAAATCACTGATTTTCAGTATATTAACTAAAATGTTAAATATTTGTTAAAAATAATTTTAAATTGCAAATAATTGATTATCAGTTATTTAAAAAATAATGAGTACCTGAGTAGTTACAATTAAATTAGAAAATTAGAGGTTGTTAGCATAGAATTATAGGAGTATGTAATAAGCGCATCCTCCGATCTTCCTATCCTCCCATCCTCCACTAAATATCCTAACCATGAGCAAAAATTTAATCTTAGAACAAGCACCGATATTGGAAGCAAAGTCTGCTCCAAAAGAAAAAATATCAGGTGCAGAGGCAGTTTTGCGCTGCTTGCTGGAAGAGGGCGTGGATACGATTTTCGGTTATCCGGGCGGGGCGATTATGCCCGTGTATGATGCGCTGTATCACTATCAGGATAGGCTGCGGCACATTTTGCCGAGGCACGAGCAAGGCGCGATTCATGCGGCGGAAGGCTACGCGCGGGTGACGCGCAAAACAGGCGTTTGCATGGCAACATCAGGTCCGGGCGCGATGAATTTGGTGACGGGTTTGTCAGATGCCTTGTTGGATTCTACGCCGTTGGTGGCGATTACGGGGCAAGTGGCGTCGCATTTGTTGGGGTCGGATGCATTTCAAGAGACGGATGTGATAAACTGCACCTTGCCGGTGACGAAGTGGAATATTCAGGTGACGAAAGCGGCGGATATTCCGGCGGCTTTTGCAAAGGCATTTTATATTGCCAATTCCGGCAGACCGGGACCGGTGTTGATAGATATTACAAAAGACGCGCAGTTTGCAGAAATGGAGTTTGAATACAATCGCCGTCCGCTCATTCGCAGCTACCATCCGAAACCAAAGCCGGATTTTGAATCTATTAAAGATGCCGCTGAATTAATTAATAATGCAAAATGTCCGATGATTCTTGCTGGACATGGGATTCAAATTGCGCACGGGCAAGAAATTTTCAAAGAATTTGTAGAAAAAACAGGGATTCCACTCGCTTGCACGATTCACGGCTTGTCCACGATTCCGTCCGACCATCCGCTAAATATGGGGATGTTGGGGATGCACGGCAATTATGGTCCGAATATGTTGCAAAATAAATGCGACGTTTTAATTGCCATTGGAATGCGTTTCGACGACCGTGTGACGGGACGTTTGGACAGCTACGCCAAGCAAGCGAAAGTGATTCACATCGAGATTGACCCTTCAGAAATCAGTAAAAACGTGTTCGCGCACGTGCCGATTTTGTCGGATGCGAAGCAAGCATTACAATTATTATTACCATTAGTAAATAAAAAAACATATCCCGCTTGGATTGCCGAGTTTAAAAATTACGCCGCGATTGAATACGAAAAAGTCATTCGCCACGACTTCCAACCTTCTGCCGACGGGCAAATCAAAATGGGCATGGCAGTAAAAGCCGTCTCCGACCAGACCAACGGCATGGCAGTCGTCGCAACGGATGTTGGGCAGCACCAGATGGTTGCCGCGCGTTATTCGACTTTTCGCAGTACGAATCAGTGGGTGTCGAGCGGCGGTGCGGGCACGATGGGCTATGGCTTACCGGCGGCGTTTGGCGCGAAATTGGCGCAACCAGAGCGGCAAGTCGTCGCGTTCATCGGCGATGGCGGTTTTCAAATGACGATTCAAGAACTCGGCATGTGTGCGCAGTGGAATGTCGGTGTAAAAATTGTGTTATTAGACAACAACTTTCTCGGCATGGTGCGCCAGTGGCAACAACTGTTTTTTGAACGCCGCTACTCGGTGGTAGAATTAAAAAATCCGGATTTTATAAAGATTGCAGAAGGCTTTGGCGTGTCGGGCAAAAAGATTTCCCAACCAGCAGAACTCGATGCTGCCATCGCAGAAATGCTGGCACATGAAGGTCCGTACCTATTGCACGTTCAAGTCGAACAAGAAGAAAACGTTTTCCCAATGATACCGACGGGCAAAGCAGTGGATGAGATAATTTTGGAATAGTTGGGTTATGAGGTGATGGGTCATGGGGTGATTTCCCTCGTGATAGCGCATCACCCTATCACCCTATCACCCTATCACCCTATCACCTATGAAGAAAGAATTCACCATCACCGTTTTCACCGAGCACCTCACGGGCTTGCTTTCGCGCGTCGTGTCCATTTTCACGCGGCGGCACATCAATGTGGAGAGCCTTACGACCTCCCAATCGTCCAGTCCTGGCATTCATCGCTTCACGATTGTGGTGAACGTGCCGGAAGACATGGTGCGCAAACTCGTCGCCCAGCTGGAAAAGCAAATTGACGTGGTCAAAGCCTTTTATTATGAGCGGGAGGAGATTGTATATCAAGAATTAGCATTATATAAAGTACCGACGCATCTTTTTAATTCCGGCAGCCGCACCGAGCAAATCATTCGCAAGCACAACGCCCGCATCCTCGACATTGAACCAGAATACATCGTCATCGAAAAAACAGGACACGAACACGAAATCACTGCCCTCCTCAACGAACTCCAACAAGTAGGCATCTACGAATTCGTGCGTTCCGGGCGCGTGGCAATTGTGAAACCGATGGAACGGCTGAATCGGTATTTGCAGTCGTTGGAAGTGGAAAATGGGTGACAAGAGATTTGAAGACGGGGTGATTTAACAGCGATCTAAGCTAAAAGCTATAAATTTTCAATTTCCGCTTTTGAAAGCCCCGTATAAGCCATAATTTTTTCAGTCGGTTCATTGCTTTCTTTCATCCTTTTTGCAACCTCCTGCTTGCCCTCTAATTTCGCCGTATCGGTCACATTTTTTAAATCGCGGTAATATTTCAAACTATCCTCGTATTGCTCCCTTTCTGTTGGCGTGAACTTAGCGATTTCGGCAGTTTCAAACAATTTTTGAAAAACGCGTTCTTGCAAGAATGCCGGGCGATTTTGCAAATTCGGCAAATGCCGCAGCACATACAGCCATTTATCATAAGCGGTTGCCAATTGCGACTCTGTTTTTTTAAATTTTGGCATTTCAAGGTAAATGAAAGTCAGCTTATCATAAAAAACCTGACATTGCTGGTCTTTTAATTGCACCACATGACGCACTTCCTCATCTTGCTTACTTTCTGCAAACACAAAATCCAGAATACCTACGGTGTAAACCGCCGCCAGTTGGTAATCCCAATCCCCTTTTAAAGCCTGCTCCTGAATCGGAAATGTGGCGTAATAAATACTTCGATCTTTAAAATAATTTTGCTTCGCCTTTTGCATTTCTACGATGAACTTGTCTCCTTTTTCGCTGGTGCAATACAAGTCAAAAATCGCTTTGCGGTCAGCTTCACCACTCCCCAATTGCTCACTGCGCGTGTACGTCAGGTCTTGTATTTGATGATACGACGGCAACACCTGATTCAAAAAATCAATCAGCAAATCCTTATTCGGCTCGCTCCCGAACAACTTCTTAAACCCAAAATCCGTAAA
>CAZJXN010000082.1:0-24287 GCA_964549655.1 uncultured Saprospiraceae bacterium | reverse complement strand
AGGTCGGGATTGGATTCACGCGCGCATTCGACCACAGCATATTCCAGTTCGCCACTAATAAAATCATTCACCGTAGAATCGAAAATCAAGCCGTGTTTGTAGCCTTGCATCCAGCCGGTTTGACCGGTATAAATCATTTCGGCGTAGATGTTATTTTGTTGACACATTTCCATGATAAAACGGCAAGTCGTACGCTTGCCAATCGCACAATCGGTTCCTAAAACTGCAATAATTGGTTTTTTGACCGTATAAATTTCGCCGCTCCAGAAATGGAGTTCGTTGCGAGGCTTGGGCTTGCGTACATCCAGTAATTGTACACCATATTCAGTGGCTAATTTTGTAAATTCTGGGTCTTCGCTTAAAAAAGTATGCAACCCGCAAACAATGGACACGTTATGTTCCACTGCGACTTTCAACTCGCCGCGAAAATCGTCCGGCAATTTACCACCGGGCAGCGCTACCCCAATCACGCACCACACGGGCTGTTCATTACTATTTGCAAAATAATCGTTGACAGAAGTATAAACAGGTACTTTGCGATGTTTGCCATCCAAGATTTCTCCTGCGTCCCTTCCGACATTTTTATAATCAATGACTGCTAAAATTTCAAAACGAGCACTGCCACGCAACAAGCCGTGGGCAGTTTTTGCCATAACGGTATCCAGTAAGCCGTGGGTGAGGACGATCGCTTTTTCTTTCTCCATGGGGAAGTTGTGTTACAGTGTTAATGTGTTTTAGTGTTTTTGTTCCGCTATCACATAGTCACTCAGTTTCTAAATCAACTGGTCACTTTAGAAGGGTTTTTCGATTAATTCTACGCCCAAACCAGGTTTGTCATTGGCGTACAGCCAGCCGTCTTTTAGAATAAAGCCGCCAGTGACAAGGTCTTTGGCGATGTCAAAACTGCCGTCGAGATCGAGATAGCGCGTGGCTGGGCTGGCGAGTGCAGCGTGTAAAGCAGCCGTAATGCTCACAATACTTTCATCATTGCACCCCCACATCAAGTCAATATCGGCACTGTGTGCGATATTGGCAATTTGTAAACCGCCATAAATACCGCCCGTTTTCATCAATTTTATATTGAAAATACCGTAATAAGGCGTATTGGTCGTAAGAGCAGCAGCGTCGCGCCAGTCGTGTAAGTCTTCATCGGCGGCGCACATTTTGCGAACATCGGGCGATAATTCTAACATTTGTTCTAAATGACCAGGCGGGAAAGGTTGTTCGACAAATTCGACGTTCATTTTTTTTGTTCCTTTTATAAAACGTTGTAAATCAGTAACTGAATAACCTTGATTAGCATCTACTCTAATTTTGATATCTGCGCCAACCGTCTCGCGCAATTTGCTAAAAGCTTCAATATCTTTTTCGACTTCTAAACCTGTTTTTAGTTTTATAATTTTAAATCCATTAGATATATTTTCCTTTGCCTCCGCCAATGTTTCCTCAATATTTTTTATTCCAATTGTAATAGAAGTTGGAAAACCTTGATGTTGTCTACCCAATAATTCTACTAATGGTTTTTCCGCTAATTTTGCGAAAGCGTCGTGTAAAGCAATGTCAATAGCGGCGCGGGCTGCAGGCGTTTCTGGCATGAGTTCTTCTGCCAAATGGATGAGGTCTTGGTATTCCGAGATGTCGCGTCCTTTCAATAATTCTTCGGCATTTCCTTCCAGTGATTCTACGGACATCGCAATATTTTCACCAGTCACGAATTCGGCAGGTGCACCGGAGCCAATGCCATATAGTCCATTTTCTAACTCAATGTACACGAATAAATTTTCGGCAGTATCAATCGTATGTACTGCAATGGTATAGGGTTTAGTAAGTTCAAGATTCGCTTGCCAGCAGTGGACGCGGGTTATTTTCATGGTTAGATTGTTGTATTGTCAAATTGTTAATGTGAATTGGAAGAAGGGTTAAGAAATCTTCAAGATTTCTTAACCCTAATGATCGACGGTAAAGATATTAAAAGGTATGTCTACTTTTTTTGGTTAAAGGAGGTTTTTAAATGGTGTTGCTAATAAATGCGCCACATTCTCATTTATCGCATGATGGTAATATCTCCTTTCAGCTTTTCGACAGTGCCATCCACAAATTCAATGACCGCTACATAAACGAAAACAGCTGAATTATAGGGTGTACCATTGCGCGACCTGCCGTCCCAAGCACGCGTTGGGTCATTGGGGAGAAAGTTTTGTGCTTCAAATACCTGATTGCCCCAGCGATTAAAAATTTGAAGAGACTGAATAGACCGAATTTCTTTGCCACCATGGATGATAAAAACGTCATTTCGACCGTCGCCGTTGGGCGAAAAAACATTGGGAACATAGACGCGGTTGGAGGTATCTACCGTTACTTCAATGTCATCTTTAGCGACGCAGCCTGCGCTATTGGTCACCGTTATGGTGTAAACGGATGTTCTAAGTGGCTTCACAGGCTGTAGCCAGCAGCCTTCTATACATTTTTCTTCAATCGGACCACCCCAAGTCAGGTCAGTAATGGTTTGGGTGGGAACGTTGACAAAAGGTTCTAAAAAAATTCGGTCATATCGGTCAATCATCGTGTCGGCCCCTAAATCTACCTTTAGTGGTGCTCCTTCCTTTAGCGTGACTTTTGTTTCGTACCCGCAGCCTTCCACGTCTTCTACACGCACTTGGTAAGTGCCCGGTTCTAAGTTTTTAAACGCTTGCGTCTGTTCCAATGTGGTATTATTCAAACCAAAAAAGTAGGGAGCCGTGCCGCCGGTGATATTTTCAATCAGAATTTGTCCGTTTTTGCTGCCAAAGCAAGTGGGGTCAATCAATTTTAATTTTAAATCAGTTGGATAATTTGAATCATCTGTAACAAGCACACTATCAAGTGCTTCGCAGCCATTTTCTGAACTGATAACTTTTAAAAGATAAGTTCCAACTTGTTGTACGATGATAGAAAGCTGGGTAGAATCTTCAAACGTTGTGCCGTCTGGCTTTGTCCAAACATAAGAAAACGAGGCTCCATTTGCGGAAGTGGTGCCATTCAAAGTTGCACTTGAAGCATCACAATTCAAAGAAGCATCTGCGCCGGCGCTCGCAGTTGGGGGCGTACGGTCGAGGGTTACTTTTACAGAATCAGAATTGCTACAACCATTTCGCGTATTGGTTACCGTGAGAATATACGTGCCTGCTTCGTTTATTCTTGGAGTAGGAGTGGTGGCTCCTATCACAATATTGCCATCTCTCGTTGTCCAATTATATAAAATATGGTCGGCATAAGAAGAGGTAGAACCTATCAACGTAGTCGCCAATACCGTGCAAGTCAATCGCTGCGGCGTTCCTGCTTCTACAAACGATGGGTCAAAATCTGCATTCACAAAAATACTATCTAATGCGGTACAACCTGTAGTCGTATCTTTTACTTCAAAATAATATTTTCCACCTTTTATTACATTTAAAGTCAAGTTGTTTTCATTGCTTATAATATTTTGTTCTGAATTGTACCAATTGTAAATGATTTTAGGATTCATAGTAGAACCAGCAGCATTAATTGTAATATTGGGCGTACGACAATCCAGCGTATCGCTCGCGCTCAATGCAATGGTCGGTTTATTGGAATCATCCGTCACAGTGACGTTTACAGTACTCGATTGGCAACCCGAAATACTATCAATCACGGTAAGATTATAAACGCCTGCTTTAGAGATAGTTGGATTTGGAACTTGTGCATTTTCGTTTGTAATACCCGGTCCCGCCCAACGATACAGCAGCGATGCATTTGCATTGATACCTAATTGCGCACTTGGAATGTCACAATCCAGCACTTTATTTGGTCCCGCATTGGCTATCGGGCGGTTCACTTGGGTGAGTTGTATGCTTTCACTCACTTTACATCCATTGGCATCGGTAGCCGTTACGCTGTAAATACCTGCTATTGGAGTAGTAATGGTATCTTGCCGTGTACCATTTGACCAACTATAAGTTACAAAACCTGGGGTCGCTTTTAAAGAAACACGCGAGCCTTGACAAAATAAAGTATCGCCTGTAATGTCTAAGGGCGCAAGTGGTAGTTGACGAATCGTAATTGTATCCGCAGCTTTGCAATTATTAACATCTGTAACAATAACCTGATACGTACCGCCACTATCAATTCTTATAGCTGCTTGTTGTTGTCCGGTTGACCATTCATATTTTAGGTAATTTCCGCTCACTCGAATCGTATCTTGTGCATTTGCGCAAAGCTGAGATGGTCCTATAATTTGAGGCGTGGGCAATTGCCATACGCGAACTTCTACCTCCTTAGTGCCAGTGCAATTATTAGCATCGGTGACGGTGAGTTGATACGTGCCGGGTACGCCAATGGTGAGTTGTGCGGTCGTGTCATTGGTTGACCAGCGATAACTTTCAAATCCCGTTGGAGCAGTCAGTGTAGTAGAATCTCCGATGCAAAACGTAGTGTCGCCACCGATTAAAACCGTTTGCACTGTATTTTCTTGCACCCGAAAGGTACTGGTATCTCGGCAGCCGTTGGCATCTGTGAGGGTGACATTGTAATTGCCACCTGCATTCACAGCTACTTTTTGCGTGGAAGCACCCGTTGACCAATTGTATTGAAAACCCGCGCCAGCATCCAAATCCAATGAACTACCACTGCAAAGACGGCTCGTATCGGGCGCAGGTGGAAAGGACACATTAAATATTTTTGCAATAACAGAATCTTGAACAGTACAGCCGTTTGCGTCGGTAACCGTCACTTTGTAATTGCCCGCTTGTGTAATTTGAATGGTAGAATCAGTGGAGCCATTCGACCAATTATAAGTGGTATAATTCCGGTTGACGCGGAGGGTCGTTCCCGCATTTGGACAAAATTCAAGCGCGCCCAATATCTTCGCTGCTGCAACGCTTGGAAAAATTGATAATTCAAAATCATCGGAACCAATACAGCCCAGCGAATCCGTCACTTGCAGTGTGTACATTCCAGGCTGATTCACTTGAATACTCGGCGTAGTCGCGCCATTCGACCATAAATAAGTCGGGTAGGTAGTGATTGTATCTTTCAGTAAAGCACTTTTTTCAGGACAAATACGAATTGCACCATTGATAATCGGTTGAGGAAGTGGCTGCTCGCGTACTTGGGCAGTGGCAGTCGTTGCACAACCGTTGGAAGTCATAACCGTCACGCTAAACGTGCCGCTTGTATCAACCGTAATATTTGGCGTGGTAGCACCATTCGACCAAGTGATTTGCGGGGCATTTGTGGTCACCAATAATTGAGTGAAACTGCCTGCGCAAAATTTTAGAGTGCCATTGAGCGTCAACGTTGGCGATTCGACGCGACGGATGGAAATGGTGTCGGCAGCCTTACAGCCATCGGCATTTGTTACAGTCAGCGTGTAAGTACCGGCTTGCGTTTTTGTAATGCTGGCAGTCGTGTCACCGGAAGACCAATTGTATTTTGTAAAAGTGCCATTTGCGGAAAGCATGGTACTATCATTGGCACAAAATATCGTATCGCCGATAATATTTATAATAGGCTTTGTACTTTCTGTAATAATCTGCGAAGCCGAGCCTTGACATCCATTTGCATTGGTCACGGTTACGTTGTAAGTGCCTGCGGAAGTGACATTTATAGTTGAAGTATTATTTCCATTTGACCATTGATAAGTTGTATAATTATTGCCTACCGTCAGAGAAAAAGGCTCGCCCGCACAAAGACTAATCCCACCGCTGAAAACCGGAGTGGGCAGTGGATTAACAACGACCGTTGCTTGTGCCATATTTTCACAACCATTTGCATCCGTGATAGTTACGATGTAAGTGCCGCTTTGATTCACAGAAATATTGGCGGTTGTTGCATTATTCGACCAGCGATAAGCAGTAAAATTGGGCGGCGCAGTAATCGTTGTAGACTCGCCGGCGCAGATGGATGGATCCCCAACATTGAGCGACAAAACGGGCAATTCGATACGATTGACGGTAGCAGCATCGGTAGCCTGACAACCACTTGCGTTTGTTACCGTGACAGTGTAAGTTCCGGCTTGCGTTTTTGTAATGGTAGAAGTCGTGTCGCCGGAAGACCAATTGTACTTTGCAAAAGTGCCATTTACAGAAAGGATCGTACTATCATTGGCACAAAATATCGTATCGCCGATAATATTTATAATAGGCTTTGTACTTTCTGTAATAATCTGCGAAGCCGTGCCTTGGCAGCCATTTGCGTCGGTCACTGTCACAGCGTAAGTGCCTGCGGCATTCACATTTATATTGAAAGTATTATTACCATTCGACCATTGATAAGTTGTAAAATTATTACCCGTACTCAAAGAAATAGACTCGCCGGTACAAAAACCAATACCGCCGCCGATGACTGGAATGGGCAAAGCATTCGCAACGACGGTCGCTTGGGATATGATTTCGCAACCATTGGCATCTGTGACCGTTAAGGTATAAGTGCCGCCCTGACTCACCGAAATACTGGCGGTTGTCGCATTATTTGACCAGCGATAGGCACTGTAATTAGTTGATGCAGAAAGGGTTGTGGAGCCGCCCGCACAAAAACTGCGACTTCCCATGAGTGCCACGGTAGGTGGTTCAAACGGATTAATCGTAATCGTATCGGCAGCTTTACAGCCCTCCGCATTGGTGACTGTCACGACATAAGTGCCCGCTTGTGTTTTAGTAATCGTAGCAGTCGTCTCCCCGGAAGACCAATTGTAAGCAGCAAAAGAGCCATTGACGGAAAGTACGGTGGTGTCACTGTTACAAGAGGCGGAAGTGCTACTGATAGTTGGAATAGGTTTTGCTTTTTCGGCGACGAATTGGGAAGCCGTACCCTGACAGCCGTTCGCATTGGTCACCGTTACATTATAAGTACCTGCGGTTGTGACATTAACACTTGGTGTATTTCTACCATTCGACCATTGATAAGTTGTATAATTATTTCCTACACTCAACGACATCGGCTCGCCGATACAAAAACTATTTGCGCCGCTGATCATCGGAGTGGGGGAAGTATTGGCTGCCACGGTCGCTTGCGAAGTGCCGGTGCAACCATTCGCATCGGTAACGGTCACGATGTAAGTGCCGCTTTGATTCACAGAAATATTTGCAGTGGTGGCATTATTCGACCAGCGATATTGGCTAAAATTGGGTGGCGCAGCAAGCGTCGTGGACTCGCCCGTACAAATGGACAAATCCCCGCTAATGGTAGGTATTATTTTATTTGAAACGGTAACTGTGACCGCATCCCCGATATCGCAACCGCCATCAGACACCGTCAAAATGAAATCCAGCGAACCGGAAAAATTGGCAGGAAGGGTGACAGTCGGCTGTAAAATTTTAGGATTACTCAGATAACTCAAGGCTTCGGGCGTGCCCTGCCATTCTATTTTTGCGCGGTTCGTTAGATTCGTAGCCGTCGCATTCAATTTAAAAGGCGCTGGATTTTGACACAATTGCATACTACTGCCTGCGGAGACTTTCCTGTTTTTACATCGTGGGTTTGCCAAGCAGTTGAGATAGGGTGCAGCACTTCCACCCCAAGTGAGGGTGAATCCGCGTGCATTTCCAGCAAAATTGTCTAACATCAAATAAAAACCCTGCCCGGGCTGTACGACCATCGGAGCAACAAAACCATCTGAATATTCGCCATTTAAAGAATCTTTCCACACACCCTCCGATACATCCGTAGCCCCTCTTCCCAAACCGGTTTCTGGACAAAGTTGACATAAAAATGGTGCGTAGGAACATCGCTTCGGCTCTCCAAGGCTGTCGCAAGAGCGGTCTGCATCAAAAATTATAAAATCATAATCATTACCGATTCCATCAAATGGAGAAATTGTAATTTCGATTTCACTATTTAAAGGCATATCGGTTCTGAACTCGAAGTAATACCAAGCGGAATGTGTTTCGACAGTTGCATCGAAACCGAGGTCAAGAATAAAACAGCCTTTTTGGTTGTTCGGATTGGCATAATCATCTATACCGATACCACGTGGGTCAAAATCAACTGGACCGTCACTACAAATAATTTGTGCTCCAACACAATCCGTAATTTGCCCCTGCGAGGGCAGGCATAGCAGTACAATACTGGCAATCGCCAAATGGGTTTTCCAAGACGCACGACGCATGTTTCAATCGGTTTTTGTAAAATAATCATCTGTCCCTGTCCGCTGCACGTAGCAGCAAAAGAAATAAAAGTCTAGCGTATGCTCATGGAATGGACTCGTTCGGGGGGGAACGCAGAATGTTGTTCTCTCAAAGTAGTGTGTGTGGAAGTGTGTTCAAGGGTAGAAGCGTTCAAAATATCAATCTATAAAATGTATGTTCAACAAAGATAATTTATCTTTTCGATAATATAAAATTTGAGAGTGTTAAATTATAAAATATATTTTAAATGATTGATATCCAATAAATTAAAAAGTAAGAACGGTTTTAAAAAATTATAATATGTAAGAAGAGAAGGAGAGATTGAGTGAAGTGAAAGAATGAAACGCTCTGCGTCCTCTGCGGTAAAAAAAAATGTGGTAAGGGCTGTCAGAAGTGACCAATAGAGATAGAGACTTAGTGCAAAAACTTTGTGTTCTCTGTGGTTAAAAAATCCATGTGGGAGATCGTTTCAGATGACACCTCTTTTCAAAGATGTCACCTGAAAATACCTCAACCCAAACTGCGGCGGCGCATTTCTATATGTACCAACTGATATTCGCGGCTCATATCGCCCGTGATCGTTGTGTTTTCCTGCGCGCGGCGGATGAGATAGGGAACGACTTCGCGTACGGGACCATACGGCACATATTTGGCAACATTATACCCGGCTTTCGCCAAATTAAACGTCACATTATCACTCATACCATATAACTGACTGAAAAACAGGTGCGGATGATTTTTCGGAATATTGCGCTGCGCAATCAAAGTAGCTTGCAACAGATTACTTTCTACATTATGAGAAGCATTGCAGGAAGCAATTTGCTCATAATTATCTACACAAAAACGCAAAGCCGTATTGTACGCATCGTCGGTAGCGGCTTTATTATTATGAATAGGAGAGTAGTAACGCATTTCCTCGGCGCGGTTGCGTTCTTTTTCCATGTAAGCACCGCGCACCAACTTGGCTCCTAACAAATAACCTTCTTGTTTAGCTTTATTAAACGAGTCAAAAAGATATTGCAAACGGTCTTTTCGGTACAATTGAAAAGTGTTGTAGACGATTGGTTTGTCGTGGTTGTAGCGTTTCATCATCAGATTCACCAAATGGTCAATCGAATCCTGAATCCAACTTTCTTCTGCATCTATGAAAACCGACACGTTTTTTTGGCTGGCAGTGTAACAAATCGCATCAAGGCGCTTGAGTACATTTTTATATTCTGAACGCATTTCTTTCGTCAAGGTCTCGCCGCGCTGGATGGATTCTAACAAAGCAAATCGTCCTAAGCCCGTGACCTTCGCGCTCACCATGCTCACACCTTTGGCTTGCGATGCAAATTCGATGGCGCGCATAATCTCATTCATGGTATGATTAAAATCCTCCTCTTCTTCTTTCGCCTCTACACCATAATCCAATATGGTAAATACATTGTTCTGACTTAATTTTTCAATTGCTGGAAGGCTTTCCAAAAGGGTTGTACCGCCGCAAAACTGGTCGAAAATGGTTTTTTTGACAATACTTTCTATAAACGGCAAGTGCAGTCGAATGGCTGCGATGCCCAATTTGGAACCAACTCCCACGAGCCAATGATTGTTCATCAAACCAAACAATCGAGCGGATTTGCGCAGTTCGTCATTCGATTTATGGGCAAAAGCAATTTCCGTATTATTAAAATCGGGCAACATCACATTTTCCATTTCACTGGATTTTTCGCCATTTGTGGCTTTACGGGTAAGGTTTGCAAGTCTATCCATACGTTGTAATATCGGTATAAAAGTGTGTGTAATTGGAGTTCGTATTCCAGATTTCCCAAGCTTTTTCAGCTTGATAGTACAACATCGGCAAGCCGTTTTGGGTTGCAGCACCTTGTTGAGTACCTTTTTGCAAAAATAATGTTTCTGTCGGATTATACACCAAGTCAAATAAAAGATGCCGACTACTCAAGCAATGATACGGAATATCGGGACAACTTTCCAATTTTGGCGACATCCCAAGCGGGGTTGTGTTGATAACGAGGGAATAGGCATCGAGCGTGTGCAATTGTTCGTATGTGATGTCCGCTTTTTCCGCGTCACGCGATACAAACTTATATAAAATCCCCAATTTTTTGAGTACAAATGCCACTGCTTTTGCTGCGCCACCTGTGCCGAGTATCAACGCTTGTTTAGGGGTAGCTTCATTGGCAATCAAAAATTCTAATAATGATTTTTCAAATCCGTAAGCATCTGTATTATAACCCAATAAAAAGCCATTTTCTATTTTAATACAATTCACCGCTCGAATAGCACGCGCCCCTTCATCCAAATAATTCAAGTAAGAAATAATATCTTCTTTATATGGAATCGTGACGTTTAATCCTTTAAAATTAGGATTCGTTTTTAGAATAGCTGGAAATAATTCAATCTTATCAATCGGGAATACTTCGTAAAAAGAATCTACAACAGCTTCTGTTTCAAACTTTTGTGCAAAATAATTTTTAGAAAACGAATGCGACAGCGGGAAGCCAATCAACCCGTATAGATTTTTATATGAAAGTAAAATGTTGTTGCTAAAGCCCTGCATTCCTTGTGTTTATGGTGTTATAGTCACTTTTCGCTTGGTTTTCTTCTCCCGCAGATTTTTTCACGCAAAGACGCAAAGGCGCAAAGTTTTTCACTCATTCACTTAGTCACTCTTTTTCACTTGGTCACTCATTCCCATGCTCCCGCCCCTTCTCCTTCCCCGTCTGCACTGCCTTTTCCAAGTTCGCGTCTTCGGCGGCATCAGCAGGATTATCGGCACTTCGGAGCAATTTTGTCAAATCCGGCTGCCCTGCATCTACCCAAGCCGTGTACCAACTACTGGCAATTGAAAGAATCGCATCGCGCATTCGCTTTTCTACCATGCCTTTCATGCGCTCGTGGTAGGCGGCGGCATAGGCGGTGCATTGCGTGCGAATGGTTTGTCCTAATCGTTCTTCATAGCAATATTGGTTATCCGATGGAAAAGTCTGACTCAAGTCTTTTTCAATCAACAAAACGCTGTCCAACAACGCATGACTTTCCAGCACAATATTCCAAAAATAGTCCTTCGGTTTTTCAATGTATTGCGCTTTGCCTACAAAAAAATCATATTGGGTATCAGCATATAATTCCGGCAGCCGACTTTCCCAGAAAGCGTGAATGCCATTCTGATTCGTCAATTGTCCATTATAATTTTGCGTCGTGTGCAGCGGCACGTGCGCATCGCCAATGTAATGTCCCATTTCAGCTGATAAACGTAGAATTCGAGCCGTACTTTTGGTGCGAAACGCCTCGGTCAAATCGCGCTGCATTTTCAACAAATGATAAGGTAGAATCCCGTGTTCTGAAAAATGGTTCACCGAAAAAGCCGTCTCGCAGTGCATTTCATAACCCAACAAGTACGACAAACTATCACAATTTATAAGATGCTCGTCTTCATAATAATTATTCATTACATTGTTAAAAAAGAAATTGCGATACGCGCGTTGTTCTACTGTCGCGCCACTTCTGCTGCGTACAAACTGACTATCTCTTGCAATCTGCTCATTTCCAAATAGATGTGTCGTATCCGCATTCGCATTCACCACCAAAATATCTGTGTATTGCATCAGCGCATCCGTCCAATCGCGCGGCACTTTCTCAAACGGGTACACATCCCAGCGGTCAATGTCAATGAAATGGCGCGGTGCTTCGTGCTTGGTAGCGTAGCGGCGCTTATCAGGGTCCACCGCATGCTCGGTAAGATATTCAATATTTTTCTTATAAAAAACAATCATCTCCGGCGGCAGCGAGAAGATGGCGAGCCGATTGATGCGCTTATGCCCAAAGAAGCCCCAATTGGGGATGAAGGAGGTGCTAATCAACCCAATGAGTATAAATAGGATAAAAAGTTTTTGCTTCAACGACATTGGCATAAAATTTTAACTAATGTTACGCGCCTTATTACAGTATTGGAACGCGGATGAGGCGGATTGAGCGGATTCACACAGATTTTATACTCTGGCTCTCTCTTGCTTTTTCTTTATAAACGAACACATTGCAAGAGAATCCGCTAAAATCTGCCAAATCCGTGTCATCCGCGTTCCAATTATGCCCTAAGGGTGCGTACCAAGCGTTTAAAACCGAAGGTTTCCAAATATGTTACATCTTAAAATTTACTCAAAGAAAAAATCATATCCCCACATCACTTTCCCGAAAACTAAATGTTGAATCAACATAAAATCGCCATTATTCACATCCACCAGATAACGCTCAACTACATCATGATTCGTAAAGATAGGAAAAAGTCGAATGGATTTTTCTTCACCTTTTATATTTTTCATAGTAATAATACTAAACGGTGTAAGTTGTCGAACAGAATCGCGTTTTGGATTCTCATTTTCAAATGCTTCCGCGCCCAAGCTGCGAAAACCTTCGAGATATTGTTCCACTTTTCCAGCTTTCAAAGGACGATTAATAACGGGCGTTACATCATAAAAAGGCTTAATTTTATAATTAGCACCGTTTTTTTCTAAACGAAAGGATTTATTTTTATTTTTTGGATATTCTATGGTAATGGATTGAATGTCAGTCGCTTTTTCAGCGAAAATGGTTTTGTCGCGCCAATCATCGCCTTTCAAATTGAATCGAAATCGCAGATTACCTTCCCAACCGGGAATGTGTGCCACATAAGGTTGTTCCGCGCCGTCCAATATCATATAAGTGCCACGCTCATCAGAAGTCGAACCGCCGATGTAATAAGACTTTAATAATTGATTGTTTTTATTATAAATTTCCACTTTGATGCCATCCGCAGCGAGACTTTTTACCATGTTTTGCACGGCGGCTTTGGGTGGCTGATATTGCATTTCCACGCGGCGAATCGCGTCCAACACACTCTGAACAGCGCTGGGACGAGCCGTATATTTTTCATTGTATGACCAAAAGCCATCTTTTCGCTTCAACATGGTACGTTCTCCCCTGCGCCGGTCGGCGATAAAAATTTTATAAATATCATCCGTATTTTCTACTTTAAAACGGCGGTCTTCGCCCAATTGAGAAGCCTTGGCATCCGAATTGGTCAGCAAATACCAAGCCGTAGCGGAGCCCAACAACACAAAAAGTAATAAAAATAATATTGTTCTATTCATTTCATTAAATATCAGAGGTCAGAACAGGGAAGTCAGACCGCTTCATTAAGCATTAAAAATTAAACATTTAAAATTAGGAAGCGAAGCGTCTCTTTCTAATCCAATTAAATATAAATCCAAAAATAACTAAAAAAATTAATGGAATTGCTAAATTAATAATTTGCCATTTACTCTCTTCCGCACGGGCGCGTACCACGTCAAGCAGGCGGAGTTTCACCTCTTTACCCCGCGCTTCAATCACGCCATTCGCATCCAACAAATATTCTAACGCATTGACTATGAAATCTTTATTCGCAAATTGATACTTTTCAAATTCATTATAACCCAGCGGCACGTAAGATTGTTTGGCAGCATTTACGCCATTTTTTGCCATATCGCCATCGGAGACCACTATCATTCGATTCGGACTACTTTCGGTTTTAAATTCCACTTTAATCTGGCGCAAATTTTGTAACATTTCCTCCGAAACTCTATTTTCAAATGCCGATGGAAACGAGCCTTCCAACACCATGGCGACCGGCTGCGGCGGCTTTGTAAACTTCGTTGCGTCAAGGTCATAACGCAAAAATTCAAAATCCATTTCCAGCGGAATGTATTGCAAGCGACTATTGGGCGAAGATTCTAACAAAACCGTTTTTCGCACGTCTGTTTTGGTGCGCACGGTCGTGTCAAGCGTACTGGCATATAAAAAATTCGTTACACCTAAACCTTTCACAATCGCATGATTGGAGCGCGGCGCAACCACCAAATGATACGGATAAGGCAGGTAATCAAATTGCGGCGCATTGCCAAGCGTGCCCGTCGCCATCGGGATACGCGAGTTTTGCACATCCAAAATTAAATTGGGTTGGATACGAATGCCGTATTTAAATAAAATATCATCCAGTTTCAAATCATATTCTACCGGCAAAAACTTCGGGCGTGTGCGCAAACTATCCAAATCCACATTTAGTTTATCAATTAACCATAATACTTTGCCGCCATTCATTACATATTGATCAATCTTAAATTTATCTTGTTCGGAAAACGCACCACGCGGTTTTGCAATAATCAACGCCGACAATTCATTCGCTGGAATATTCACCAAACTATCCAACCGCAGCCGTCCAGTTTCATAAAATTGGCGCAAGGTTTTTTCCAAATCTGCTGTTTCAATGGGAGAAAGTTCGCCATGGCCAGTCGTGAAAGCGAGCACCGGTCGGGTAGGGGACTGTATTTTTTGAATGGCATTTGCCAACTTATATTCCAACAGGCTCACCGAATTATTTAACACAATTTCCTGCGGCACGCCCGGCACTTGGTTCTCCAGCAAATTTACATTCGACACCCGACCTTTATAAAAAATTTGCGCATACGGGTAAATAAGTTGGGTCGAAGTTTCATCGGTTTCTTTAACTCTTAGCGAAATAGGGCGCACGCCTTCCTTCGCTAGTTGCTCGCGTCGCGCATTGAGTTCCTGTAAATTACCTTTCGATGGATCTTCAAAATCATACTCAATATAACCGGATTGCGCCCGAAAATCATCTAATAATTCCCGAACCGAAGTTTGCAAGCGTTTAAAACCTGCTGGAAATTCCCCTTCTAATAAAACTTTGATATACACGACATCATCCAGATTTCGCAACAAGCCACCCGTCGCATTTGTCAACGTAAAACGCTTATCTTCCGTGAGGTCTAAATAAGTAGAAAACGAGCGTCCGCCAATGCGCGCATTCGCCATAATATTTAGAAATATAATAATCCCGATAAATAAGGTGAGATTTATTAAAGATTGAGTCCGTCTGCTATTTTTAGTTTTTGCCACAGTAAGTTTTCTTTAATTCTTCTATTTGCTTACTATCCTTCTCGTATCCATAATCTTTCATATTTTTCATGGAAGCCAAGTGTAAATTTTTACACGCATATTCGTCTTTACCTAGTTTTTGGAAATAGAAAAAATAATTCTGATAAAGAAATGGATTATCCGCGTCCAATGCCAGCGAAGCGTCCAAATCTTTTTTCGCTTCTTCTAATTTCCCTAATTTTATAAAGCCAAATGCTCTATTATTTAAAGCAAATGCATCTTGAGGCTTTAAAGCTAAAACTTCATTTAAAAGTGTAATTCCTTCTTGCTCTCTACCTGATTCTATTTTGGAAAGACCTAATGATACCTTAAGTAATAAATTATCGGGGGCGTAAATTAATGCCTTTTCGAGGGAGTTTAATTCTTCATTGATTTTTCCTTCTATGGAGTAAATTGCACTTTTTAGCTGATAAATATCACTGTTTATCTTTTCGTTATTAATCTTTTCGGTTTGTAAACACAGTTCCAATTCTGCTTTTGCTAAATCATATTTTTCAAGTTCAAAATAACAATTTGCAATGCCAAGATGATTTACAATCTTTGAAATATCGTCTATTTGTAATCCTTGCTTAAATAATTTTATTGCCTTTTCATAATTTTTATTATTCATTTCTATTACTCCCTCATTGTAAAATTCCAAACCATCTTGAGCACATGAAGTAGTTATTGTTAGTAACAAAATACCAAGGAAATATATCGTTTTTTGCATATTTATGTAGAGATTTACTACCATTTCCTTCTTTCCAAAGATGTCAACGTCAACATTATAAAAATCCCAATCACCGATAAAAAGTAAATAATATTCCGTGAATCCACGATGCCGCGACTAATTGAATTATAATGATAATCAATGCCGAGCATTTGTATAATATCATCTGATTTGCCAACGAAAATGGGTAATTTACTAAAATAAAAAAAGCCAAAATGTAATAAAAAGCATAAAGCGGTCGCCAAAATAAACGCCACAATTTGATTATTCGTGAGCGAGGAAGCAAAAACGCCAACAGATGCGAACGCGCCTGCCAGAAAAATTAAACCCAAATACGAACCTGCAATTGCCCCTGCATCTAAATTTCCTTTTGGCGAACCGAGTTGATAGACCGTGTAATAATATAATAAAGTTGGAATCAGTGCAAAAATAACCAGCGTCAGACTTGCCAAGAATTTTCCAAAAATAATCGCCAAATCGCTCACGGGCTTGGTCGCCAAGAGTTCAATCGTCCCGCTTTGCTGCTCTTCGGCGAACGAACGCATCGTAATAGCTGGAATTAAAAACGCAAAAATAAGCGGCGCAATACTAAATAACTGGTCGAGCGTAGCATAATTATATTGTAATAAACTCGTATCAGGAAATACAAATAAAACCAGCCCCATCGCCACTAAAAACACGCCGATGACGATATAACCAATCAAGGAACTGAAAAATGTATTTACTTCTTTTAAAAAAATACTCAACATCTTTTAATTTTTAATGCTTAATGTTGAATTATGAATGGTAAATGTTCAATTGGTAAACGGTAAATGAACGGTGTTTCTATCCACATAAATTAATAAACACTTAAACAACTTATCCTGCGCTTCCTGCGACGAGAGTTCTTGCACGGTGGTCCAAAGTTGTTGGTCGTCTTCAATCCATGCTAAAAAATTATTTTTGGTAAATGGCGCTACTTGTCCGGTTTGAAAGTTTAATAAAAAGTGATATTCCATTGTTTTTTCTACTGGAATTTTACCTTGCCGGAAAGCGCGACCTGTGAGTGGATTATACGCTTTCACTAATTGCATTTCTGTGACCGCTTGTTGATAACCAAAATAGCAAATCTTACCGCGCACCCGTAACCCTGCAAACACAGTAGCTGCCTCCGTCACTTCTCCTTTCGACAATCGAATATACGGAATGCCGCCAATACAAATACCCCAAAGTTGCTGTAAATCAAGGGAATGCCCATCTATTTTAATTGCTTCCACCTGCGCAATAAAACCTTCATGGCTCGTTGCCAGATTCGTACTGACTTCATTCCAAGTATAATTTGGCTTATTTTGTTGAAAATCTTGTAAAGTTAAGTAAATACCATCTTCAAATTTGAAGTTTTTGGTTAATAAAACGGAGTCGTTCTGCGCGTTTGCTTGGAGCGCAAATATTAATATTAATAATTGTAAATAAATTTTCATTCAATATTATATTACAAGCTAAATATTTGATTGTCAACGTGCCGAGGGGCTGCCTACTGCCAACTCAAAACTGCCTACTTACTTCGTCAATTGTTGAAACACATCCTCCACGCTCGACACCTCTTTGTGCATTTCCAGTAAGGTTAGATTGTGTTTTATTACAAATTGATGTAATTCCGGTCGAATATCCACTTCCGCCGGAGCCAGTAATTGCCAACGATTTTTACCCAAATCCTTTACCTGCTTCACTTTTGAAATGCTCAATAGCAATTTTTTATCCACGCTTTGCGCGAATTCTACCGTCACGATAGCTTCTCCTTTTACCCGATTTTTCAACGTTTCAATCGTATCATTTGCTACAATTTCGCCTTTGTTGATAATTACCACACGGTCGCAAATCGCTTGCACTTCCTGCATGATGTGCGTGGAGAAAATCACCGTCTTCTTTTGTCCTAATTGTTTAATTAAACTGCGAATTTCTGCCAATTGATTAGGGTCTAAACCCGAAGTTGGTTCATCTAAAATCAAAACCTGCGGGTCGTGCAACATCGCCTGCGCCAGTCCTACCCGCTGCTTATAACCTTTTGACAGTGTACCAATTATTTTTTTTTGTTCGCGTTCCAAACCAGTCATTTGCACCATTTCATCCACGCGCTGCCGAATGTTTTTCACTTTGTGCAATCGCGCTACAAACGTCAAATACTCCTTGACATACAAATCTTTATATAGTGGATTATTTTCTGGTAAATAGCCAATGCTGCGCCGCACTTCCATCGGATTTTTTGCTACGTCATAGCCATTTACTTCCACCGTGCCACCGGATTGTGGAATAAAGCAAGTGATAACCTTCATCGTCGTGGTCTTCCCCGCGCCATTCGGACCCAGAAAGCCCAGCACCTCGCCCGGTTTCGCCTCAAAGCTGATGTCGTTCACCGCTTTTTGGTCGTTGTATAATTTGGATAGATTTTTTACGATTACGCTCATTGTTGAGACTTTAGATAATAGACTTTAGATGTTAGACTTCCGTTGCACTTCCTATAAAATCTATAGTCTAACATTTATCGTCTAATACTACAAAGTTATAAATTTTCATGCTTGCGAGGTATAACGGCGAGTTTTTCGTAAAATTGTGGCATTCAAAAATCATTCATTCGCATTTTTGTGGAACTTGACATTAAAATAATGTATTTTTACAAAAAAGAAAATGATGGTTGCAGACCGGCAAATTGTAAAAAATCAGGGTGGAAGAATAGAGGTAAATTTACCCGATTACATCAGCAGTGAGGAGGTGGAGGTGATTCTAATGCCTGTGGCTAAATCCGACTATGCTCGTAAAATATTTGACTTTTCATCACTATACGGAAAGCTACAATTGCATACGTCTCCTGAAGAGATTGATAATTGGCTAAATGATTTACGAAACGAATGGGAGAGAGATATTTAATAGATACGAATATTACTATCTATTTTCTGGATGGATTTTTGCCCGATGCTGCAAGAAATTGGGTTTTGAACGTACTCAATACTTCTAGTAATTTGTCTGTCATCACTAAGATAGAATTGTTGTCAAAACCCGGAGACGTGGGGCAAGAAAGCACGCTTGGGACTTTCTTAAATAATTCAAACATTTATTCATTGAATGACCAAATAGTTGACACGACTATTGAAATACGCAGAAAGTACAAACTTAAACTTCCCGACGCTGTCATCGCCGCTACTGCTATTGTTCACCAATTCGTACTTGTCACCAGAAATACCAAAGATTTTACTCCAATTAAAGATTTAAAAATTATCAATCCTTTTGAAATATAAAAAATCCAACCGCCGCATTTCGCCACGATTGGATTATATTGAGATAGTAATCATTTCGATTTTACGCCGAGAAAGATGTCCCACACCCGCAAGTGCTGCTTGCATTCGGATTATTAAATGAAAAACCCCGATTGTTCAAGCCTTCCACCCAGTCAATTTCCATGCCGAGCAGATAGATGGCGTGCGCCTTTTGCATCAGCACTCTCAAGCCATTTATTTCAAACCACTCGTCATTTTCTTTCGGCTGGTCGAAGCCCAATACGTAGGAAAAACCAGAGCAGCCGCCACCTTTCACGCCTACACGCAAGCCGTAGTCATCTGGCACATTCTGGTCTTGTTTGATTCTATTTAACTGTTTTACCGCACCTGATGTGAGTGTTACCGGTTGGGTTGCAGTCATTACGTCTGTCATATCTTATTAAATTTTAGATTGTAGACCTTAGATTTTAGACGCTTTTTTTAGCTAAAGTCTATTGTCTAACATCTATCGCCTATTTCAAATGCAAATTTAAGTAAAAATAGTAACGATACAAAGATACTTTTGGTTTCAAGTCGCGTTCAGATTATTGTCATAAATTAGCGGCAAGTAAAAAGGTACGCTACTGCTCGTTGTTAAAAAAAAATAAATATGAATGTTATTTTAGAAATCATCAAACTCACCGTCCCCGGACTTATCGTTTTTGCCACAGCTTATTACGTGTTGAAACAATACCTTGATAATCAACGCGCCATGAAGCAAATTGAACTCAAGCAAAATTCACAAAATACGACCACGCCTTTGCGCTTGCAAGCGTACGAGCGGCTTTCGCTGTTCTGTGAGCGCATCAATCTGCCGAGCCTCATGCTGCGGGTGCGCAATAACGCTATGGACGCTGGACAATTCAAAGCCTTCCTTCTACTCAATATCCAACAAGAATACGAGTATAACATCACTCAACAAGTATACGTCTCCGACCAACTCTGGGAAATCGTGAAAATCTCACGCGACGACTCGGTAAGCACCATTAGTCTCGCTTCTGAAATGGTCAATAATCAATCCGACAGCACAGAATTAGCCCAAGCCATCATTAGTATTCTCGAAAAACGCGGCGTGACGGCGATTGATATGGCCTTGCAGGCGATTAAAAAAGAGGCGGCGGTTTTATTTTAATTTGCTACTTTGCCCTTTTGACGTGTACTTTAACCGCAGAGGGCGCAGAGATTTTCGCAAAGAGCGCAAAGTTAAAAAAATGCTATAAGAGAAAAACGTAATAGTAGAATCAAAATACCAATCCAATGTCCACCAACCGCCGAAACTTCCTCCAAAAACTGACTGGCATCGCCGTCGCCACGCCGTTTCTGGAAACCTTGCAAGGTAAAACGCTGCTGCAAACATTGGAAGATTATGAAAACGCCGATGTGGACGACGTGACAGTGGATGAAACATTTTGGTATCAAATCAAAGAATCTTATACGGTTTCTCCGAATTTGACTAACCTCAACAATGGTGGCGTTTCTCCGCAACCCAAAGTCGTGCAGGATGCGCTGGATCGTTATAATCGCTTGTGCAATGAAGCGCCTTCTTATTATATGTGGCGAATTTTAGACCAAGGGCGCGAACCCTTGCGCAATCACCTCGCCGAACTTGCGGGCTGCGACGCCAACGAAGTCGCCATTAATCGCAATTCCTCCGAAGGTTTGGAAACCGTTATTTTCGGATTGCGTTTGCAAAAAGGCGACGAGGTCGTGCTCACCAAACAAGATTATCCAAACATCATCAACGCTTGGAAGCAGCGCGAAAAACGGGACGGTATTGTACTAAAGTGGTTGTCATTTGACTTTCCAATTGAAGATAAAACGCAGATTGTGAATCAATTTGCAGCAGCTTTTACCAGTAAGACTAAAGTGGTGAACGTGACCCACATGGTCAATTGGAGTGGACAAATGCTTCCGGCGCGTGAAATAGCCGACGAAGCCCACAAACGTGGCATTGAAGTGCTGGTGGACGCGGCGCACTCTTTTATTCAAAAAGACTTCAAAATCAGCGATTTAAATTGTGATTACTTCGCAACCAGCTTGCACAAATGGCTTTGCGCGCCCATTGGTAGCGGCTTATTGTACGTCAAAAAAGACAAAATCAAAAACCTTTACCCGCTCTTCGGTGCGCCCGACCCGGAAAGTGCGGACATTCGCAAGTTTGAAAACCTGGGTACGCGCTCCTTTGCCATCGAGCAAGCCATTGGTGAAGCGATTAATTTTCACTATATGATTGGTGGCGAGCGCAAAGCCGAACGTTTGCACTACCTCAAAAACTATTGGTGCGAGCGCGTGATGGACTTGCCTAATGTCAAGATTCACACTTCCTTGAAACCGGAATGGGGCGGAGCGATTGCCCTCGTCAGCGTGGACGGCAAGCCACCGGCAGAATTGGATAATTTTTTATTTACTAATTATAAAATTCACACGACCACCATCGTTTGGGAAAATCTCAGCGGTGTGCGCGTCACGCCCAATGTTTATACCACTACCCGCGACCTAGATTGGCTGGTGAAAGCGATTCGGGAATTTGCGAAGAAAAGTTGAAGCAGAAAGCGTCCTACGGCTCCGAGCCGTAGGACGCTTTTCAGCATTCACGCAACCGCGTAGCCCGAAGCCGCTCTCATTTCTGCGGGAAGAAAACCAATAACGATGTCAGATTTGGGTACACCCATTTCCAGCAACGCCTTGTCCACTTCTACATCCGTTCGATTTTGTTGAATCCAGATTTTGCCGTCTTTGATATCAAAGTGAAATGGACAGGCGTGTACAAAGCGATTCTTGCGCCAGCCAATGCGTAACAACTGATAGTGATTGCGCTCGGTATCGGCAACGATTTGATTCTCTAATTCTGAATTTGCAACTCGGTAAGAAGCCTGTTGCTGCAAAAAACCGAGCAAAATTTCCTGATACTGCTTTATTTTTTGTTCCATGATTCAATGGTTTTCGATATTGGGTTAAAGACGATAATTCCAATCTTGTAACGTTCGACTGCTTTTTTAACGAAGGAAAGGTGAAAGGAATCTTCGTAAATTTTTAACGGCACCGCCAAGTATAAAATCCGCTCCGGTTCAAAATCTTCCAGCCCCATCGAATAATTTAAAAATTGACCCAGTACTCTGTGAAATTCATACACAAAAGACGCGGCGACAAAACTTTTCACTTCTACTGCAATTCTTTGCCCTTCTTTCTCGGCAGCTATCATTTTCTCCGCACCCAAATCTACTTCATAATCCACATCTTCCGTTTCCACAATGAAAGGGTCGTCCGTAATCAGCCAGCCGTCGTTTATGAGTGCTTCTTTCACAATAAAGTGATAAAGGTCTTTCGCCATAGTATGGGTTTGTTATAACCAAAGGTACGAATTTTCAGGCGGTTTGCAAACGTGCTGGCTTTCCGATGCTATTTAGACTTACCACGCCCAACGTCTATACCACTACCCGCGACTTGGACTGGCTGGTGAAAGCGATTCGGGAATTTGCGAAGCAGCGTTGAAAGGAAAGCATCCTACGACTTCAAGTCGTAGGATGCTTTTAAGACTTATTTATATTTCCATGTCAAACTTCCGCACCCACTGCTCAAAAATCGGCGCCCGCAGTTGATAGCTACCGTCTTGGTTTTTTATCACAAACTCATGCAACAGCAGTTTCCGCAGACTCTTTCGGTCTTGAATTTCCTGCTTTAAAATAATCGCCCGCACCGTTTCCTTCATCGCTTCTTTTTTGCAAAATTGCTTCCAAAAGACACTCAATGGCGCGTTGCCCAGGAAGAGAATCTTTTCCTGCAAGACCTTTTCCAAATCTGCCCTGCCAAGTTCCTTGCGTACCTCGTCGTTTGCCAACTCGACCAATTCATAACAGATGGCTTGCAAGAGAGCAGGATGCCCCTGCGTCAATTCGTAGATTTTTTTGGGGACGCCCTCGGCATAGTAAATGTCAAAACCAGCATACGGATGGACGATCAAATCCAGCGAATCCTCCTCCGACAAGTAATCTACCTTCAAGTGAATGGCTTGCACAAAATAATTGCCCCAATCGGGATTGCTGAGTTCGGAAAACAAATGCGCCCCCGCAAACAAAAAAATCACCTCGCGCTGATGCTGCGAAAAGCTGCGCATATTAGCGAGCAAGGTGCTGCCCTGCGCCACATCTTTGCGCAAGCCGCGCAAGTGCAAGCTCTCGTACTCATCGAATGCCAGCACGATGCGGTAGTTTTCTTTTTGGCTCAAGGCTTGTAAATACGCACTCAATTCATTCCACGATTGCGCCCAATCGGCACTGGCGTGCCATTGTTCCGCTTCTTTTACGGCTACTTCAAAGGCTTCGTCCACTCGATAGCGAATGCGCTCCAACCAGCCCGGCACATCCGGGCACTCTAAAGTAGCTTGCAAATCCATCTGGATTACCTTGAACCGACCGGTCAATAACTCCGACAAAAAATACAACAAACTACTCTTCCCCACGCGGCGCTGCCCGTGCATCAAAAACAAAGGCAAGGTCTCGGCATTCTTGAGCGACATATCGAGCTTGCGGCGCAGGTCTTCGCGACCGCGAAAGACTTCCCGGTTGCGCCCTGGATTGAGTGGATTGCCCGATTGATAAGGATTGCGCGTGTAAGGCGCGGCTGCTTCTTCTAATTGTGCCAACTGCTGTACTGCCGCTTCTTTCCAAAGCTGAATGGCATTGGTATAATAACCCTTCCACAAATCATTTTGCGAACGGTGGATATCTCCAAACTTCTGAAGCGCCTGATTAAAACTTTTGAAATGGGCTAATCTTAAATGCACATTCGTTTCCCGCTCACTTTGTAGCAGCAGCGTTTTCATACTTTGCAGTTGCTCGTACCATTCCTCGCTGGGAAGGAGTCTTTTTAAATCTTCGCTAATATCAGGAATATTTAACCCTTCTACACGCAGCACCTGCTTTTGCATAAAGCCCGCCAGCTTAGCGTGCAGCAAATGATTCGCCAACCTGCGCTGCAAAGGACGATAATCAAACAAAAACTCGACAAAAAGTTTAGCCTGCTCCGGCTCCTTCAACGCCAACTGCGTCAACTGCCGCCGATGACCAGGCAAAGGCAGCCCAATGACTCCATCGCTTATATAAGGATTGTGCGTAAAACTTAACTGGGGATAACGAAAAAGATAGTAAAGGTGATACAACCGAAAATAAAAAATATAAAAAGCCAATCCGAAAG
>CAZJXN010000081.1:0-24504 GCA_964549655.1 uncultured Saprospiraceae bacterium | reverse complement strand
AATATATAAAGTCTATAATCTAATATCTATTGTCTAATCCTACTGCCACTGCCGCAAGAACCGTACACTTTCTACGCGGTTGCCGTTGCGTATTTGCAAGATGTACATTCCGTCTGGTAGGCTTTGCAAGTCCAATGTGTGCTGGTTTTCACCTGCAAGCGTGCCGATACGGGTTTCGGATAGCGGTTGTCCGAATGCGTTGAAAATAGTTAGGGTAGTGGTTGCGTTATCTGATTCTCTGAGTTTGAATTGAATGCGCATTCTATCTACCACTGGATTTGGCGCAAGCCGCACTTCTAATGGAATACTTACATTTGGTGTAATGGTTTTTCCATTTTCCGGTTCGCCGCTGCCGAATGCACTGCCGAGGGTCACGCGCACGAAGTTGCTCGTCAAATCAAAACAGCCATCGCTCAGTGCTACTCTGGTAATGGTATCGCCCACAGCACCGGTAAGTGCGCCGTCATACGCCAAGCCATACACGCGGTAGCTGCCCGCCGGGAACGATTCAAAATTGAAGCTATCACTGCTTACGGTCGCTATAATTCTATTCAAACTATCGGTTACTACAAAGTCATAGTTAGCGCCACCGGCTGCTCCTTGCGAGATGAATTTCACGATATCTGGTTGTCCGTCCCCGACAGTACGTGTCACGGTTGTCGTAGTCGAGTCCGCCAGGGTGATTCTACCGGCATTGGGTGTGACGACATTTATCGTGATGAAGTTTTCGGAAATTTGATAACAGCTATCGGCTAAGGCAGCCGTCGTAACCACATCATTGGTAATGCCTCGGAACTCTCCGGTGTAAGAGATACCATAGATGCGATAAGTGCCGCGCCCTGCCCGATTGAAATCAATCACTTGATTGTCAATGGAACGCACAATAATGCGATTGTTTTGGTCGGTAAGCACGTAGCGGTAGGATGCTTCTCTGGAATCACTCGTATTGCTCAACACCACAAAATCCGGGATGGTATCGCTTCCGCAAACAGTAATGCTCTGCGCTCCATTCGTATTGACCACTCTTCCACCGTCAATTTTGCGGGAACGGTAGATGGCTACAAAACCCGAAGAAATTTCATAACAACTGGATGCCAAGTCAACGCCCAAAATGTTGTCGCCTGCTTGTACCAGCAGATCGCCAGCATACGACAAGCCCCACACGCGATAATTGCCAACTGGCAGACTATCAAAACGCACCGTGTCGCTCGTCGAAATTGTGATCACCGTATTTAACGTATCTGTTACCACAAACACATAACCTGTGAATTGCTCGCTGGTAGTGGAAATAATCACCCCCGGCACATCCGGCGAAGGACAGAAAATGAGGTCGGTTTCGCCACTGGCAGCTGTTACTTCCCCACCAAATACGGTATCGCGGGAAACGGTAATAAAGTTACTCGACAAGTCAAAACAGGCATTGGACAAAGCAGCCGTCGTGATATTCGCACCAAAAGTACCCGTGAAAGTCCCAGTGAATGACACGCCGTACACGCGCGAAACGCCTCTGCCTGCCGTTTCAAAATCAAATTGATTCCCAGTGACCACGCCTCTAATAATGTTATTTTCATTCGTCAATACATAGCGATATTGCGCTCGCGTGGCAGTGCTGTTGCTTGCAAAATTTATTACATCAGCGACACCATCATTGGTACAAGTGTAAATAATGCCCGCACCCAGATTGGAAGCAATGGAAGCACCGTCTACATTCGATTTTGTAATGCGGATGAAATTGCTGGACAAGTCGGCACAAGCACTGCTAATCGCAACAGAATCAATATTTTGCCCCGGTTGAAGCAGTAAATTGCCAGAGTAAGACAAACCGTACACCCGCGCCGAGTCAGCCGATAGTCGCTCAAAATCGAAAATATTGCCGAGCGCAGTGGTGATGAACCGATTATTATTATCTGTAATAATGTAACTGTAATTGGGAGAAGTCGCTGCGTTCGTACTGAATTGAATCACATTTTCTCTGCCATCACCGCCACAAATAGAGATTGGATTTGCACTTCCATTGGCTGTAATCGCGCCGCCGTCTGTCGTGCTGATAGTGACGGTCACAAAGCTTTCGGACAAGTTGTAACAAGCATCTGAAATAACCACGGTTGTTACCGTATCGCCAATTGTTGCTACCAAATTTCCGGTGTAAGCCAAGCCCCACACGCGGTACGTACCCGGCGGCTGGATGAAAGAAAAGTCAAACTCATCGCCATTGATACCGTTGCGAATGACGTTGTTAGAATCAGTAATCACGTAGATGTAATTGCCATTTGAAGTGCCGGTACTGTCAAAGCGCAGCAGTTGAGGATCCGTGCCAGTGGCGCAAACGAACGCGCTGGTATCGCCATTTTCTAATGTGACTTGTCCGCCAAGCGGGTTTTCTCGAATCACTTCGATGAAACCATTCGATAAGTCAAAACAATCTTCACTCAAAGTTGCGGTGGTTACCGTATCGCCCACATTCACCGTTGGATTTCCATTATAAGCCAAGCCATACACGCGATTCACACCTTGAGTTGCTCGTTCAAAATCATAAACGCCTTGTGTCAAAATCGCTTCCACCACATTATTACTATCTGTCACCAAGAAAACATAATTTGTGCCCGCTTGACCGCTTGCGCTGAAGGTAATAGAATCTGCAAGATTGTCGCCAGGGCAAGTAAACACGCGCCTTGCTTCTTCCGCAAATGCCACCGTGCCACCGTCTGGAACCTCATTCACAATACGGATAGAATTCTCGGATAAATCAAAACATTGGGTAGATAAATTTCCCTGCGTCACATTGCTGCCAGCAGCTATCGTCAAATTGCCCGTCAAAGCCAAGCCACGCAAGCGATACGTGCCTTCCGGCAAGGTATCAAAATTGATAGAATTGCCAGTCAAAGTGGAAATAAACTGATTGTTGTCATCCGTTAGAATATAAATATATCTACCGCTCGAATTGCCAGTGGTAGACAAAGTGAAAACGTCTGCTTGGCTATTGCCGGGGCAGATGGCAAGGGAAGTATCGCCGGTGGTTGAAATATTACCGCCGTCCGTTGCCTCGCGCGTGATGCGCACGAAGTTATTGGACAAATCATAACATTCATCTGTAAAGACTACTGTATTCAGGTTATCTCCTATTCTTGCCAGCACATTGCCGGTGTACGACAAGCCATAAACGCGGTATTCGCCGATGGCAGCTCCATTAAAACTAACGGCATTTCCATCCAGAATAACCAGAATCCGATTGTTGCGGTCTACCGCAATGAACAAATAATTGGCATTGGCATCTGTTGTAAATCTAAAAGTAAGCGGTCCAGGCGTACTGGTTGTGCCGCACACGGCTATCGTTGTATTGCCATTTGCCAGCGCCACCGTACCGCCGTTTACGCTTTTTTGCGTCACCGTGATAAAATTGCTCGACAATTCATAACAGGCATCCGAGAGGATTTGTCCGGCGTTGCCACCCGCCGTTATCGTTAGATTTCCAGTGTAAGAAACACCATACACGCGATAAGTACCCGCGGGTTGATTGGAGAAGTTATAATTGCTGTTAGTTGAAATGGCAAGCACAATATTTTGCTCACTTGTGATTAGATAAGCATAATTGGCAGAAGCCACTGTTGACGTATTTTTAAATGTAAGTTCGCCAACTTGCGCCACGCCAAGGCAGGCTACTTCGGAAGTGTCGCCATTGGTAAGACTCACCGTGCCGCCATCCACGCTACTTCGGATGATGATTATAAAATTAGAAGACAATTCATAACAAGCATTGGTCAGGACTGTGGTTGTGGCATTCGCACCAACCTGAGCGGTAATCGTACCATTATAAGAAAAGCCGTACACGCGGAAATTCGCATTCGCTGCACCCACAAAATTATAAGCACTATCGGTTACAATTGCAATAATTATATTATTTGTATCGGTGACGAAATAGCCATAATTGCCACCAGCGGTAGATGTATTTTCAAAACGAAGCGTCGTGCTATCGGAATTGTTACAAACACTTGCACTTGTGTTGTTATTTGCCAAGCGCACCGTGCCGCCATTTACTGCGCTGCGCGTAATTGTAATGAAATTATCAGACAGGTCATAACACCCATCAGAAAGTGTAAAGGTGGTGATATTATTTCCGACAATTTGATTACTCAGCGTGCCCGTTACAGAAGCGCCATATACGCGATACGTGCCTGCCGAATACTGTTCCAGATTGATAATAGCACCAGATTGCACTTCAATAGCAATATTATTCGTATCTGTAATAATATATTGATACGTATCATTGACAGCCGTCGAATTATTTTGCAAGGTTGCAGTTTGAATACTTCCATTGTCTAAACAGCTAACCGTAGTGCCGCTCGCCACACTCACCGTGCCGCCGTCTACGCTGGTGCGCGTGATGGTTACAAAATTAGAAGACAATTCATAACAACCGTTCGTCAAATTGGTGAGCGTAATATTATCCCCAACGCTGGCGGTGATGTTGCCACTATACGACACGCCCCACACGCGAAAATTGGTATTGGTCGTACCTGCAAAGTCAAAGGAATTTCGAGGTAGAATGAGGGTGATAATGTTGTTGGTATTCGTAATAATGTAAGCATAATTTTCAGCAGTAGTAGACGTATTCTCAAAGCGAAGGGCAGTGCTATCCGAACCTGTACAAATTAGGGCAGCAGTGCTGTCATTTTCTAAGCGTACCGTGCCGCCATCTGCATTGGATTGTGTAACAATGACAAAGTTTTCCGATACATCATAGCACTCGCTGGAAATATTAGTTCCAAAAAGTTCCGCGCCTACCGTAAGTTGCAAATTGCCGGTAATAGAAAGACCGTACACCCGATACGTACCTGCCGGAAATTGGCTCAAATTAAAGGAACTGACTGTATCAATCGCTAAAACCCGATTCGTACCGACATTATTGGTGAGTACATAATAATAGGTATCATTCTCGGATCTGGAGTTATTTACAAAAGAAAGTTGCTGCCTACTTGTGTCATTTAAGCAAGTGAATCCTGATAGAGAGCCGCCCGTCAAAGTTATTCTACCACCATCCGCTGCATCAGTAATAACTGTTACAAAATTGCTGGATAACTCAAAACAACCCGTTGGGCTAAAGTCATAGCTGAAAACATTCACCCCATTCGGCGGCGTTCCAGTGCCTAAGCCGGTGTAAGAAAAGCCCCATACTCGATACGTTCCGCCAGTTAATATAGAAAAGTTGAGCGGATTACCACCGGCGTATACTTGCACGATTGAATTATTGGTCGTGGTCACCACATAGCCATAGGAAGCGGTAGCGGTTGAGGTATTAGCAAAGGAAGCCGTATCCGCCGCCAAATTTCCTAAGCAAACCTGCACGCTATCATTGCCAGTTGCCGAAGTTACCGTGCCACCATCTACCAAACTTTGTGTGATCGTTACAAAATTATCAGAAAGGTCAAAACACGCGTTAGATATTGGGGTGGTTGTAACGTTGGCGCCTACTGCAAGCGTCAGCGTACCTGTAATCGAAGCGCCGTACACGCGATACGTGCCTGCCGCCAGTTGTTCTAAATTAAATGTGCTGTTAGCATTGATAGCAACGACTATATTACTTTCATTTGTTACAATATAATAATACGTATCATTCGCAGTCGTGGAGGTATTTTGCAAAGTAAAAGATTGCACCGTCGCATCGCCCAAGCAATTGAGTGCAGTGGCCGCGCCGCCCGTCAGACTTACGTTTCCGCCATCTACCGCATCGGTGGTGATTGTTATAAAATTGCTAGACAAATCATAACAAGTGTTACTTTTTACATCTTCTAATCTTGGGTTTATACCCGGTATGCTCAACGTGCCGTTGAAAGATAAACCCCACACGCGATAGTCGCCCTTTGGCAATCTTGCGAAATTGAAACCATCACTAAAATTAAAGGACTGCACCAAAATATTGTTAGTGTCTGTAATGAGGTACAAATAAGGACTTGTTACAGTGGAAGTGTTGACGAATTGGAGGGTGCCAGTAGCTTCACCAAGCAGACAAACCGTTGCGCTCGAACCTCCATTAGCAAGGCTTACCGTGCCGCCGTCCACTGCCGTGCGGGTGATGGTAACAAAATTGTTAGAAAGGTCAAAACATTGATTGGAAAGTGCAAATGTTGTGGCATTATTTCCAACAATTTGATTACTTAGCGTGCCAGTTACAGAAGCACCATAAACGCGGTACACACCTGCCGGGTATTGTTCCAAACTGATGCTGTTGTCGGGTTGAATAGCAATAGCGATGTTATTTGTATCAGTAATAATATATTGATAATTGTCATTTGCTGCTGTCGAAGTATTTTGCAAAGTAGCCGTTTGCGTAAGCGCATCGCCCAGACAGCTAAAAGTAGTCGTCGTGCCCCCTGCCAAGCTTACCGTTCCACCGTCCACCGCGTCGGTTGTGATTGTTATAAAATTGCTGGACAACTCATAACAAGCGTTGCTGAGTGCTATTTGGGTTGCATTATTTCCAACTTGTGCTGTAATATTTCCACTGTAAGAGAAGCCGTACACGCGAAACGCATTGCCGGTAAGGGCAGAGAAATTGAAGGAATTACCACTTGCAGTTGCTAAAATCGCATTAGAATTATCTGTAATAAAATATCCATAATTAATCGTAGCTGTGGAGTTATTTGCAAAAGAAAGCACACTACCCGCTGCGCTGCCGAGACAAACTTGTGCCGAAGTCGCACCACCCGTCAGACTTACTGCGCCGCCGTCTACCGCGCTTTGTGTAATTATTACAAAATTATCAGAAAGGTCAAAACAGCCATTTGAAATCGCTGTGTTCGTCGCGTTATTTCCCACCGCCAATGTCAAAGAATCGGTGATGGAAGCACCGTACACGCGATACGTGCCTACCGGAAGTTGTTCCAAATTGAACGCGCTGTTCGCATTGATAGCAACGACTATATTACTTTCATTCGTGACAATATAATAATAGGTGTCATTAGCCGCCGTGGAGGTATTTTGCAAAGTAAAAGATTGCGTAGTGGCATCGCCCAGACAATTCAGCGCAGTGGTCGCGCCACCCGCCAGACTTACCGTTGCGCCATCCGTTGCGTCGGTGGTGACCGTTATAAAATTGCTGGAAAGCTCATAACAAGCGTTGCTGAGTGCGATTTGGGTTGCGTTATTTCCGACTTGTGCTGTAATATTTCCACTGTAAGAAAATCCATACACGCGGAACGCATTGCCAGTGAGGGCAGAGAAATTGAAAGAATTACCACTTGCAGTTGCTAAAATCGCATTAGAATTATCTGTAATGAAATATCCATAATTAATCGTAGCTGTGGAATTATTTGTAAAAGAAAGCAGACTACCTGCTGCGCTGCCGAGACAAACTTGTGCCGAAATCGCACCGCCCGTCAGACTCACTGCGCCGCCATCTACAGGGGTGCGCGTGATAGACACAAAATTGTCAGATAAATCAAAACAATTGCCTGCCAGATTACCGGCGTTGATATTGTCGCCCACTTTTACGCGCAATTCGCCACTGTAGGACAAGCCGTATACCCTTGCTGAATCTACCGTTAGATTATTAAAATCAAACTGGTTGCCAGTGACCAAACCAATGACTATGCCGCTTGTATTAGTTATAATATAGATGTAACTTTCTGTGGAAGTAGCCGTATTGCGGAAAGCGAATATATCGGCTCTGCCGTCGCCCGTACAGGTTACGCCTGTGGTAGCACCGGATAGTAAAGTGACGGTAGCGCCATTGACGGACTGCCGAGTGATGGTCACAAAGTTGTCAGACAAATCATAGCATTCGTTAGAAAGGGCTGCTGTTGCTGCGTTGTCACCTGGTTTTGCTAATAGATTTCCACTGTACGACAAGCCCCATACGCGCACCGTGCGCACGTTGAAATTTGTAAAATCAAAAGAAGGCGTATTGGAAACCGCCAGAATCGTATTGTTCTCATCGGTCACAAAATAGGCATAGCTGCTACTGGTACTGGTGGACGTATTGGTAAAGGCAAGTGAACTGGAAACGCCTGGCGCGATACAGACGATGGAAGCCGTAGCACCACTATTTGCCAAGCGTACATTACCGCCGTTCACTTCGCGTTTGATGAGTCGGACAAAATTGGTAGACAAGTCAAAACAATCGTCCGAAATAGCAGTCGTGTTGATATTATCACCTGCTTTTACTCGCAAATTACCAGTAAAAGACACACCATACGCACGACAAACGCCCGGGTCAGATATAGAAAGCGTAGCCGTATTGCCACTCAGCACTTCCAAGACGATGCCGTTATCATTCGTAATAATAAAAGCATAAGCAGTGGGGGCAATATTGTTGCTTACAAAAGTCAACATATCATTTTGTAACTGTTCTGCACAGAGCGTTTTGGAGGTCTCCCCATTTGATAAAGACACCGTGCCACCTTTCGGTTGAGAACGAAGGATTTCTACAAAATTGTCGGACAGGTCGAAACAGCTACTGGAAAATTGGACATCGTTGATATTATCTCCAATTTTTGCCAGCACACTTCCCACATACGAGATGCCGTACACTCTGGCGGTTTCGGCCTCCAAAGTTTCAAAATTGAAGGTGCCATCATCTGCAAAACCAATAATAACATCGTTTTCATCGGTCACCACGAATCGGTACAACGGGTCGGTACTGGTCGTCGAAAAGTTAATCCGATCTGCCCTGCCATCTTCGGCACAAGTAAAGAGCGAACTGAGTCCGCCTTTGGTAGACACCGTGCCGCCGTCAGGCACTACGCCTCGCACTGAGATAAAATTCGTGGTCAGTGCATAGCAATAATCTGCCAACTGCGTCGTCGTAATAATGTCGCCCACCCGCGCAGTGATTCTATTTTTGTAAGCAACTGCCCACACGCGCAGGTTGATCGCCGGAAGCCCTTCAAAGTCAATATTGTTGTTGTAGGTGATCTGGATGAGGCGATTATTTTCATCTGTAATCAAGTAAGCAAATGGCTGCGCAAAGGGAGACACTCGAAAACGGATCACATCCAGCGCTCCATCTCCTTTACAAAAATAAAGCGGGGATTGCCCACTTGACGCACTAATAACTGCATTCCGAATGCAGGCGCTTTGATTCAATTGGGCAGAAATGGTACTCCATACTCCTACCATCAGACAAAAAAGTAGCGTACTTTTCAGTTTCATAGAAAAAGAATTTATTGTCGTTTTTGAAATTATGTTCAAACGAATCAGCTAAAAATCCATAAAGGGTTGAATCTCCGCAGACGAGTAGGTATGTGGGAGGATAGGATTTTCTCAAAAGCTCATTTAGATGCTGCAAGGTACGTGTTGGCAGTCGAATTCTCCAAAGTTCTCGCTAAGTTATTACAATTTTTTGGTTATGAAAAGGGGAGAGGCAATATTTCTTCTTTTTTAACTATGTATTCATGTTGTTAGGCGCAAAAATGTCGTGCAGTAAAACTTTTTTCTACCAATTTGGCTTTACGATTTATGATTATGTGTATAAGTAGAAATGAAATTTTTGCGTAGAAATTCAAATCTAAACGGAGATCAAGCACACGCATCTCGGGATTTAGTTTTATATTTGAATCGTCAAAGTATGATATATTTTCCGTCACCCCGCTCTCAAACCCAATTCGTCTTAAAAGAACCCCCTTCTTCACAAGACATTTATAGTCGAGAGCTTATCAAAAAAATGTGTGACATCTGCTTGCCCTGCTACAAAGTATGTTTGAGTTTATTATTGCGCAGCAAGTTAATAATCAGGTTATTGTGCAATTTTTAGACCGCAAAAAAACGTAAGAACTAGGAACACTAAAATCAGAATGTTATGAACAACACTTGGGAGGTAACTGTAATGCCTTCGGAGTAGCTCGCGCTATATTGTTGATTTTCATGTTCTAATTTAAAGGTCTTAGTATACATCAATCAAGTCGTTACTGCCTATGCAATATCCGTTACCTCATTTGTTCCTCTTGCTATTCAGTATCTTGTTTCTTCAGCACGATACACCAATACTGGTGCGTGTTGCCCGCCCGCCCGGCGATGGTATTCGTACCAGTAATGACTACACGGTGGAGACTTTAGTAAACGATATTTTCGCAAAAGGTGCTTGTAACAACATCAGCAACATCCGAGCGATTGGCAGAGCAAAAGGTATCGGTTATTTTGAAAATGGCAAGCATATTATTGGGATGGAGCGCGGCGTGATGATTGCAACTGGACCCATTGAACACGCGAGTGGTCCGAACCAAAGTGGAGACAGAAGTGGTAATTTTGATGATGCAACAGGCGACCCCGATTTGGGTAGAATGTCCACCCATGCCATTCTGGACGCAGTTGGGATTGAATTTGACTTTGTGCCGCTCGATTCGTTTGTGCGTTTCCGCTATGTGTTTGCTTCCGAAGAATATTGTGAATTTGTGGGCAGTGTTTATAACGACGTATTCGGATTTTTTGTAAGGGGTCCGGGTATAGAAGGCACTTTTTCGCGCAATTCTAAAAACGTAGCGCTCATCCCCGGTACGAATGCAAATGTGGCAATCAACTCCGTTAACCACCAACAAAATTCCGACTATTTTATTCGCAATGAATTAAAACGCGACGCTGAGCAATGCGGGATTACCCCTATTAACTCACCGTATCGAGAACTGATTGAATATGATGGTTTTACAAAAATTCTGACCGCCAACTTGCAACTCATTCCTTGTCAGACTTATCACATCCGCTTTATGGTGTCGGATGTAGCAGACCGCCATTATGACTCCGCCGTTTTTTTGGAAGCAGAAAGTTTTAATATCGGTGGTACAGTGCTTTTGAATGCCAAAGCCAACAACGGAAGCACGGCTATCGAAGGCTGCGAAAATAGCGCCTTCGTATTTGAACGCGGCGAAAAAGAAAACCTCGATAAACCACTAACCGTTCAGATTAAAATTAGTGATGAAAGCACGGCTATGGAAGGTACTGATTTTCAACTAATTCCGCGTATTTTTACCATTCCAGCCGGGCAACTGTCTGCCAAACTTCCAGTACAAATCATCAATGACAACATCTCAGAATCCCCCGAAAAACTGACCATCGAGCTGGATATTCCATGCGCTTGCTACAGCGGCACGGCTACGCTCACCCTCACGGATGCACCTGCTTTATCTATGCAATTGCCCGACGGATATGCTTGTCGAAGTGCTCCGACTACGCTTACGCCGCAAATTACAGGTGGCACGCCGCCCTATACGTATCGCTGGAGTAATGGCGGCGCTACATCCAGCCTTAACATCACCGCCGGAGTAGTTGGAAATTACAGCATAACGGTTACTGACCAATGTGGAAATATAGCAATTGACTCCAATAAAGTAACGCCCATCGAGCCGCCGAGCGCAACATTGAGCGGAACTGCGACGATTTGCGCGGGTGATACCGCCTATTTGCAAGTAGAATTAATCGGCACACCGCCTTGGCGACTGACTTACAGCGTGAATGGAGACGTGCAGCCACTGATTGAAAATATCCAATACGCTGATTTCCAGTTGCCTGCGAGTTTGAATGGTTTTTATAAAATCGAAAAAATAGAAGATGCAGGTTGTGCAGGTACGGCAACGGGAGTTGGTCAGCTTGAAATAATGGAAATACAAATAGCATCCGTCATTCAATCGGCAAGCTGTACGGGAGCAGCAGACGGGCACATCACGATAACACCTACCGCAGGCGCATTGCCGCTTCAATATCAATGGAGTCAAAATCTGGGTAGCACGAAAGACGCTGCCAATTTAAAAGCAGGAAATTACACACTGACCATCACAGATGCAAAGGGCTGCGCGGATGTTTTTGAGTTTAAAATATCCGAACCGCCGCCGTTATCGCCCGTCGTTTTTAGTTGCGAGGATTTGACCAATGCCAATTTTATTTTTTCTGCGAAAGGTGGCACGCCGCCTTATCGTTACTCCATAGATGGAATTACTTTTTCGGACGCTTCTATTTTTAAAACTTTACAACCTGGAAAAACGGTTTCGCTTATCATAAAAGATAAGAATGAGTGTGTGCTGCAACAAGCCCTCCCGATTCCGCCGGTGTACGATAAAATGGTAGAATTACCCAAAAACTTGGAGTTGAATATTGGTGAAATCTATGAATTCCAGCCAACCTTGAATTTGGCTACGAATCTGATTGCAAAAATAGAATGGCGGGGCGAGGAACTCAGTTGTGTCGATTGCCTACATCCAACCATAGAGGCATTGCAGGAAGCCGTTTATACGATTCAAATCACTGATATTTTTGGTTGTGTCGGTGAAGCGGCAGTTCATATTAAACTCGACCCGGATGTAGATGTTTTTATACCAAGTGCATTCTCTCCAAACGGCGACCGCATCAACGATTTTTTTACGCTTTACGCCGATGAAAACCAGGTCAAGCTCGTGCGTTCTCTGCTAATTTATGATCGCTGGGGCAATCAGATTTTCGCCAAAACCAATTTCTTCCCCAATGATGAACGCTCCGGCTGGGATGGCTTTGTAAATGGCGACCTCCCCAATGCAGGCGTCTTCGTGTATGTCGCTACCCTCCAACTCCGCGATGGTACCGATAAAATCGAAAAAGGACAAGTGCTCTTAGTGCGTTGAATCGGCACAAGCTACCCGGTTATTCCCTTTCTAAAGGCATTGTGAAAAAGACAGCCAACTGACATTTCCTTCATTGCAAAACTTACGGTTTCAAAATGTCTTGCCGAGGACGTTGCATAGCGTCGTCGTATGCTTATCTTGCAACAAAAAATTAAATTGTTCGCATTATGAAAATTAGAAATGCTCTTTTGACGATATTTACGCTATCCGCGTTTCTGACTGCTTGTATTGAAACCGAAATTGTTCCCGAAGTTTTAGAACCGACTTTGGTTTTAAATCCGAAAAGTATAAGTCTGACCGTAGGGCAAAATGCGCCTATTCAGGCAAGCTTTACAGATGAAAACGGCATTGATCGCTCCAATGAATTGCAATGGCGCAGCGCCAATCCAACCGTAGCAAGCGTTGCCACAGGAGGTATCGTAAACGCCCTTGCCGCTGGTCAAAGCTGGATTATAGTAACTGCGCCTGGTTTGGTCAAAGATTCGACCTTGATAACCGTCACCAGCAATCCTAATCAAGTGGCAAAAGTGGAAATTGCTGCCGCACAAAATGCAATTGCATTAGGAGGTACGCTGCAATTTACTGTAAAAGTTCAAAATACCTCCGGGCAGGACTTGACGGGTAAAACGGTTACCTGGAGTAGTTCTAATTCCAGCATTTTAAGTATCAATGGGAGTGGATTGGCAAGTGCGGTTGCCGCCGGTACGGCTCAAATTACGGCTACCGTAGATGGTATTGCCAGCTTACCCATTAGCGTTGAAGTGACTTCTAATGCAAGTGCGACGCAACGCAGCGGTACTTTTCGGGGAAACTCTTCTTATAATGTAACTGGTGGAGTAACGTTACAACAACAAGGAAGTGCTTTGAAAGTAGTATTTGAAGACAACTTTCGCTCCAGTAATGGTCCGCAACTCGGTATTTACTTGGCTAAAAATGCACCCGGTGTGCTTACCACGTCCAATAGTGTGAGCCTCGGCACACTAAAAAGCACTACTGGCAAGCAGGAATACAACATACCCGCTGGCGTGAAATTAACCGATTTTGATTTTGTAGTGGTGTATTGTATTCCGTTTAACGTAGCATTTGGTTTTGCTAAATTAGAGTAAAAGGGATTTGTAATTAATGAGTTGTGTAACGGTTATTGCTTCTTTTACTAATAAAATAACTAAGAATAAAGTCCATGAAAAACCTTATAAATACTTCAATCCTATTGCTACTATTGCTTTGTATTCAAAATGACCTACTTGCTGGCGGCTGGCCCCAACCAAAAGGCGGTGGATTTTTTAAATTAGATTTCAGTTTCATTCATGCCCGAAAATTCTATGGAATGGATGGCGAAACGTACAACATCAACGGCGCAGGGACGCGACTGGGATATTACACTTCTTCTTTTTATGGCGAATACGGCATTACCGATAAACTAACCGCCATCGGCTACGTGCCTTTTTTTGTGCACAATGTGGTGAATGAAGGCGTGGGCGCGATAAGCGGCGAGGTATTACAACAAGGTTTGGAAAATAACTCGTTGGGCGATATTGACTTGGGTTTGCGCTATGGTTTATTTGCAAAAAATGGGTGGTCAGTGACGACGGCTGTAATTTTTGGGCTACCAACAGGCGATTTTGAAAATCGAGATTTACTATTCACGGGCGATGGAGAATTCAATCAACAAGTGAGGCTTGAAGCGGGCTATGGCAAAAGTCGCTGGTATGCAACGGGTTACGTAGGTTTTAATAACCGGACGGAAGGTTTTTCAGATGAAATTCGATTTGAAGCAGAATTCGGACATAAGTTTTGGGACAATCGCTTGCTCACAGGCGTGAAACTCTCCGGCATTCAATCTTTGCAAAATGGTGACCCGACTGGCTCCTCCAATGGTTTGTTTGGCAATAATGTAGAATTTCTCTCGCCACAAGTATTTTTGGCATATGAGCATAAAGAAAAAATAGGCATCATGGCACAAGTTTCCGGCGCAACAAGCGGTCGGAATGTACTGGCAGCACCAGCGGTAGCATTTGGCGTATATTTTAAATTGTAGCTGGAAAAGTAGTGGAAAAGTGTGGCACATCTCCAAGATGCGCCACACTTGTGTCAAAACTTTTGAAGTTGCCACCTTGTTTTGAGTTGAAAAAAGAAATGTCTTATCAAATTCCAGCTCAAACCCGTATTGGTCACGTGCATTTGAAAGTATCCGATTTAGAACGCTCGCTTTCGTTCTATCACGATTTGTTGGGTTTTGAAATCATGGAACAGTTTGAAGGAGCAGCTTTTATTTCGGCAGGCGGCTATCACCATCACATTGGCTTGAATACTTGGCAGAGCAAAGGCGCGAAACCTGCTCCACCTAATCATCCTGGCTTGTTTCACACCGCTATTTTATATCCCACGCGTAAAGATTTAGCTACTATTTATAAACGATTGCAAGATGCCGATTATCCATTCACAGGCTTTGCGGACCACGGCGTTTCGGAAGCACTTTATTTGGATGACCCGGATGGAAATGGGGTTGAATTATATTGGGATAAACCGAGAGAAAAGTGGTCGTTTGACGAAAATGGGAAACTGGAGATTTATACTAAGCGATTGAATTTGAGTGAGTTATTACGGGAGCTTAACCTACCAAACCTATAAGGTTTTGCAAAACCTTATAGGTTTTTAGACAAAAACTCCAAGCCTGCTCTTGCCTGCGCTATCTCTCTGGGTTCAAGTATAATCAGCCCTTCCCCAGAATTGAAGCCATCCGTAATGCACGTCATTGGCTCCACGCCAATGGATTTGCGGCTTTCTGGGATAAACAATTGTAAAAAATTAAATTTATTGGGTCCGGTTTCCTGCCAGTAATTTAAAGTGCCGCGTTCGCCTTGCAAGGTTACAAAAATTTTGCCTTCGGCTGTTGGCATAGCAAAACAATTATCTATACTAATGCTGCCGAGTGGCGTGGCTTGCGCAAATTCTAAATAAGGCTGGCGATTACCGCTGGGCAATTTTCGTGCATCAAATTCAATCCATTCACAAAGCGGGAGCGTCATTTGCAAATCATCTACTTTTTCCGACAATTGAAAATAGGGATGCCAGCCGAAACCAACCGGAATTGCGATATCACTTTCATTTAAAAAACGGACTTCCATTTCAAACTGATTGGGTTCTTCCATGCTAAAAGTGACCGAAAAAGTATGCGGAAACGGATAAGCCGGATGTGTGCCATCATCTTGAAAACTGCACGTAATGCTCGCCAAATTTGCTTCGGTACGCACCTCGTCCACCCGCATCGGTCGCTCGATGCCCAAACCGTGTAAAGCGTTGCCAGTGCTGGGATCATTGATGGGAAATTGGTACGATTTGCCTTGCCATTCGTACTTTCCATCTTTCAAACGATTGGCGAATGGGAAGAGTGTACCACTTTTTTTCCATTTATTATCGGATAAATCTTCCGGCGTTTCATAACTATCTAACACCGATTTTTCATTGAAAACCAACTCATTAACCGTTGCGCCAAACTGCGGTAGTATGGAAAAGCGATTCCCAGAATTGGTGTTATAAAATGTATATTTTTCAAAATTGCCAAACGGCGTGATTTCTAATTGATACATATTTCTAAATGTTTAAAGTTTGGAGGTTTGGAAGTTCGCTTATCACTTAATCCCGCAAAATGACTCGCATCCAACTATCCAGCATCCACTTATTTTTCAGTTAGCAATTTCAATAACACCCCATTCGTCCAGCCGAAGCCATCCTGTACCGGATATTCGCCGCCGCCAGCTTCGAGCGTAATGTCCAGCACGTTATATTTTTCAACCATTTTGCCCGTATTTTGGTACACGTTGGTGTTTAGATTCACCCAATTTCGCTTGATGGTATTCGCTAAATCACTGGACCCATAATTGCGTAAACCCTGAATCGTTATCCATTGCAACGGAGCCCAGCCGTTGGGCGCGTCCCATTGTTGGTCGGTATCGGTAAGGGTAGAAACTACGCCGCCTGGTTTTAAAAACTTTTGTTCGATGACTTTTGCAGCGCGTATCGCCTGTGCCGGTTCTGCCATACTAAAAAATAAAGGATACATTCCAGCCAAAGATAGAATGTCCGTTCGCCGATTGACTACAAAATCATAATCTTCAAAATAGCCCATTTTAGGATTCCAACAGTAGCGCAACACGGCTTCACGGCGCTTCGTGGCGAGCTGTGCAAAGCGTTGAGCGTTCGTACTATCTCGATTTAAGGTGTATGCTTTTTCTAATGTTTTTTCCAAATTATACATCAAAGCATTCAAATCTACAGGGATAATTTCGGTGGTGTGAATCGTCTCCAAGGTCTTTCCATCTTTGAACCAACGACTGCTAAAATCCCAACCGGACTCCGCACCTGCTCGCAAATGACGATACATTTCCTCTTTCGGTATGCCACTTTTGGCGGCGGTGGCCACGTCTTCGCGGTAACTTTCGGGGCGTGGCGTATTTTTATCATCCCAATAGCGATTTAAAATAACGCTGTCGAATTGCACAACTCGGCGATATGCAAAGACTGTTGTATCCGATCTCTTCTCTGCCCCCTCCATCCAAAAATCATATTCTTTTTGCAAAGCAGGCAAGTATTTGGTATAAATTCTATCGCCTTTCATTTCGGCTAAAATTCCAACCATTGCAGCAAAAAAAGGCGGCTGCGAGCGTCCCAAATAATACGTGCGATTCCCATTTGGAATAAAGCCAATCGTGTCCAATAGGTAGGCAAAATTATCCACCATATTTTCAATCATATCGCCTTTATTAGATGCCTGCAAACCTAACATTGTAAAATAACTATCCCAATAATATACTTCCCGGAAACGTCCGCCGGGCACGATGTACGGATTGGGCAAGGGTAGGAGCGAACTGCGCGTAGCCGTATCGCGCTGGCGGGTGAGTACGTCCCACAGCACGTTGATATGCTCGGCGGGGGTACGCGACAAGTCACTTTTGAAATCTTTTGCAAGCGCGTGGCTTTGTGGTTCTTTAAAATATTGCAGTACAAAGTTTCGGAGATTAAATCCCGGTTGATTTTTATTGGCTTCATAAGCTGCTAAAATAGTATCGGTAGGCGCGAGCGGCACACAATCCACAAAGGTTTTTCCATCGGCGAAAACCTGCGCCATTTGTACGTCCGCAAAGAGTTGTCCGAAACGCTCATCAGGCGATAAGTTACTTTTGGTGTCAATAGCTGGCTCCAATTCAACGGGTGTTTGTTTACAACTTAATAAGAAGGATAAAATTCCGAGTGCCAATAGTGGTGCGATTTTCATACTCAAAGCTAATTTTTTGAAAATATTGCGTGGCAAGATAGATAGAAAGCGGCTTCCGACTTAAGAAACTTGTAAGATTTCCTACGCCTATAAAAAATAATGCGCTTATCTTAGAACACCTTTCCCACCAAACCAGTTATCGTTAATAGTGTTAACGCTATTCCTTGTCAAACCAATACGACACCCAAACCTATGCAATATAGAAATATACTTTTTTATACGCTTGTGATTGGCGGCTCCGTGGCGCTTATCTGGTTTTTGGTGCAATACGGTACTTTTTTAGAAGCAGGAAAAGTCTCACAAAACGCTATTGAATCCAAGGGCGACACGAGTTTTGCTGCCAATTTATGGAGCAATCTGACGCACTCGTTGAGCATTCTCATTCTGCAAATCATTACGATTATCGTAGTCGCACGGCTCTTTAGTTTATTGTTAAAACGCATCGGGCAACCGGCGGTTATAGGTGAAATTCTGGCAGGTATTTTATTAGGGCCTTCTTTGTTAGGCTGGCTTTCGCCTGAAATCTCTCAGTTTTTATTTCCAACGCAGTCTTTAAGCAATCTTCAGTTGTTGAGTCAAATCGGCTTAATTCTGTTCATGTTTGTGGTTGGTTTAGAATTAGATATTCGCAATTTGCGCGGTCAGACGCACACGGCGGTGGTCATCAGTCATGTGAGTATTGTATTTCCGTTTTTGTTGGGTGTGTTGTTGGCATTTAGTACCTATCAAGAATTTGCACCAGATAACATTCCGTTCACAGCGTTTGCATTATTTATGGGCGTGGCTACCAGTATCACTGCTTTTCCAGTATTGGCGCGGATTGTGCAGGAGCGGGGACTCACGCATCAGCCGATTGGTACGATGGTCATCACGTGTGCGGCGGCGGATGACGTGACGGCGTGGTGCTTACTGGCAATGGTCATTGCAATTGTAAAAGCAGGCGCGATTGGTGTAGCCTTGGTCAGTATCGGGCTGGCGTTGGCGTATGTAGCTTTTATGTTTTATGTGGTGAAACCACTCATGACGCGGGTCGGCAATTATTATTCCAATCGGGAGATGATTGGTAGACCGCAAGTGGCACTGGTCTTTATCGTCCTGTTAGTATCTGCTTGGATGACGGAAGTCATTGGGATTCATGCGCTTTTTGGCGCATTTATAGCGGGTGTGATTATGCCTGATGGTGGTACGTTCAAACGCATCATTACAGAAAAAATAGAAGACGTGGCGCTCGTGCTGCTGTTACCGCTTTTCTTTGTATTCACGGGTTTGCGTACGCAGATTGGGCTGCTCAATGAGCCGCATTTATGGCTGATTTGTGGGTTGATTATTGTTGTTGCTATTGCAGGAAAATTGATTGGAAGTGCAGGTGCAGCGCGGTTTATGAAGATGAGTTGGAAAGATTCTTTAGTCATTGGTGTGCTGATGAACACACGGGGTTTGATGGAATTAGTCGTGTTGAATATCGCGTATGACTTGGGCGTACTGAATGCGGAGATTTTTGCAATGCTTGTGATTATGGCACTAGTGACTACGTTTATGACGGGTCCGGCACTTGATTTGTTGAACTATCTAATGCCCGAAAAGGGTAGGGGACTCGAACCGGCGCGGCTCGGCATTCCAAAGATTTTAATGTCTTTTGGTAAACCGGAAATGGGTGAAAGTATTTTAAGATTATGTCATTTATTGACTGAAAATGCCAAAGAAAAAATAGAATATACGTCCATGCACATCTCTCCGCGCTACGACATTTCGCCAGAAGAAGCCCAGAAATTTGAACGCGAAAGTTTTGCGCCTATTTTAGAAATCTCGCAAGCACTGGACATTCCACTTAAAACGTATTATCGTGCTACCGAGGATATTACAGATGAAATTATACATTATACCGACCGTTATGACCCGGATGTGTTGGTCGTAGGCGCGGCGCAAGCCTTATTTGATAGTGATTTACTGGGAGGTCGGATTTCTAAAATTTTGAATCAAACGCAGTGCGATACGTTGGTTTTTAGTGACCGAGGTTTGAATAAAATACGACAGATTTTAGTATTATATTATGATGTTGCTGATAAAGTAGCATTGGATTACGCGTGGATGCTGGCAAAAAATCAAGGCGCATCGGTGGAAATTTTAAACCTTTCTGACCAGCCATGGGAATCTATCGTCCCAACAGACGAGGACGTGCCGATCAATGAATTAAAAGAAAAAATACTAAATAAAGAGCTATTAAGTCGCTTTGATTTATTAATTGTAAATAAAGACAAATGGCGACAACTCGTTGATAATCAGAGTCAATGGATTCAATACAGCCCTTCTTTAATCATTGTAAAAAAAGGCGCAACGGATAATAAATTGCTGGAATCAAAAGCAGTAGAACAGCCCGCAACAATATAAATTAAAGGTTTAGGAAATCTTCAAGATTTCCTAAACCTATCTCCAACTCTCAACGGTTTTCATTCCTTCATTATTCATTTTTTTATTATTGCTACCTAATACTAGGTACGCTCCTCCCTAATTTTCTCCCTACAAATTACTTAGCTGGTGGTATTGTCAAAACAGCCGCGTGGTCTATCTTTGCCCCGTAATTAGATTTTGTCTAAATAAACTTAACGTTGAATTAACATGAACCATAGATACATTTTCGTGATTATTTTATTTTTAGTATTCACAGGCATTGCACAAGCGAAAACGGGCAATATTCAAGGGAAAATAACGACCAGCGACGGCGCACCAATAGAACTGGTCAACGTCAGCCTGAAAAGTACCAACATAGGCACAACTACCGATGAATCCGGCAACTTTGAATTAATATCGCCAAAAACGGGCAAACAGACGCTGCTGGTTTCCGGCATTGGCTTTCAATCTGTTGAACAAGAGATAGAAATTATTGAAAATGAAGTAGGTACTTTTGATTTCACCTTACAAGAAACTGCCAAACAATTAGAAGAATTCGTCATCACAGCGGGTCGGCAGCCGGAGTCCTTGCGCGAAATTCCCTCAGCAGTCACGATTGTAAATGCGCGTCAAATCAATGAACAATTGGCAATTAATCCAAAACCACGGCTTACATCCGCCTGCAACCAACCGCCCAGTGGAACCTGACCATCAGCAGCCTGACGGCGGGCAATCGCGACCGCTTCAGCCCCAACGCAACTACGAAGCTCTACGCCTACGCGCAAGCGCCCGTGAACAGTTACACGCTCATCAACTTGTTCAGCTCCTATCAATTCAATCCAAAGATTTCCACGGCTTTAGGCATTGAAAATATTTTGAATGCAGATTATTATCCGACGATTTCGCAATGGGCAGCGCGCGCAGCAGATTACATCAAAGGAACGGGTGCAAGAGGGACATTTACGGTGTCGTATAAGTTTTAAATGGAATGATACTGAAAAATCAAATGAATAAAATACAGTACTGGCTTCCTGTGTATAACAGGAGGGTGGAGTTTTTTTATAGAAATGGATTTATAATTCATAATCTATTCTCTATCAATTGGTTGTGCTGCGCATCTTCCGTGTACAAGACGCTACAATTTGCTTGTAAAGCAGCGGCGGCAACAATGGAGTCAAATAACTGGAAGTTATATTTATTTACTAATTCAAAAGCCAAACTAAATGTATATTTTTCGACAACTAGATACGAACACGTATCAAGTATAAAAGCGGTCGGATTTATTACTTTCTCTTTACTCATAATCGTTCGCTCCTTTCCGGTCAAATTTGTACCCACCGGAATTAAACGTATAATTTTTCAAAATTTCGTCCAGGTGAGCCCGGCGTTGTGCTGGATTAGCTTGCGGTATTTCTGTATTCGTGGCCACTTCTTCCAATGCAAAAGCGATGACTTCCACCTTCTTGCCAATGAATTCATCTGGCAAAAGGAGGGTGTAGGTATTTTCTGTCGGAATGACGATTTCGAGTATCATAAAGCAAGTTTTTATACAAAGAAGTAAAAATTAAACAACATGACTTTCAAAAAGATTGTTGGTAAAATTCATTTGTGGCTGGGGCTTTCATCGGGGCTGGTGGTATGCATTTTGGGCATCACGGGCTGTCTGTTTTGTTTTGAAAAAGAAATCAAAAATTGGGTGTATGCCGATAAAATTTTCGTGCAGCCGCAAGCCGCGCCATTGTTGAGTGCTGACACCCTGCGCGCCATAGCACAAGCACAGTTGGGCGCGTCCAAGCCCATTGGCCGCGTAGAGATAAAGCCCGATGGCAAGCATAGTTATAAATTTATCGCTTTGAAATCTAATAAAAAAGCAACGAATTATAACGCGCAATTTCCTTATTACAAAACGATATATCTCAATCCCTACAGCGGCGCAGTGCTGGACGTAGAAAATACAAAATGGACTTTCTTTCCGGTCTTATTACATTTACATTATGATTTGCTATTGGGTAAAATCGGGCATCAAATAGTGGGCTGGAGTACGGTTATTTTTGTCCTTATGTTGATTACGGGTATAATTCTTTGGTGGCCCAAAAACAAAGCCGCCGCCAAGCAACGTTTCTGGTTTCGCTGGAAAAACACGACGAAATGGAAACGCAAGAATTATGATTTACATAATATTCCGGGATTTTATAGCTTATTCATCACATTATTCATTGCCTCAACCGGACTTTATTTCGCTTTTGATTGGTTTCGCCAGCCAGTGCTGTGGATTGCCAACGGCGGTAAAATGCCTGCCAAGGAAGCCGCCGTTTTTTCGGATACACTTTTGACCAATCGAGGGGGCGTATTGCAAAATATTGTAAGTCAGTCCTTTAAAGCAATTCCAAAAGGACAAAACTTCCTGTTTTTACTACCCGAAACGGCAGACAAAAAAGCCGTCATTCGCACCATTGCCTACCACAATGCCAATAATTACATCCAACGCAGCCAATTGGCATTCGACCAAACCAGCGGCGCATTATTAAAAAATAAGCCTTACGCGAAGGTTTCGGACGCGGAAAAACTCCAATTTATGATTTATGATATTCACGTTGGCAAAGTATTGGGCTTGCCGGGTATGACACTGGCGTTTTGTGGAAGTTTGATGGCTGCGAGTTTGCCTATTACCGGTTTTTACATTTGGTGGGGGCGACGCAAAAAGCAGAAAAGAAGTAGTGCCACGCCTTTATCAAAAGTTAGAAAAACTCAAAAAACGATGCTTGTGGAAGCGGATATCGAAACTTTATAAAATAAGTAATAGGGCAAAAATAAGTAATTAGGCAGAATTAGGCGACATTTTTATTTTAGCATAATTAATTGATTTTCAATGTTTTGTCAACTGCCAAATGCTTACTGTAAACTGCCTACTCACTTATCATGCAAAGCCGTAAAGTCGCAAAAATCTGACAATCAAACTTGGCGAACTCCGAGTCCCTGCGATTTAAACTCGCTCTCTTACCTAGTAAATCTTACTATTGCACAGCAAATGGCAGTGCCACTTTCGTTTGGTCCCATTGAAATGCAATGGCATCTTGGTCGCCCGCTTTTTGAAAAGCGATGGTAAATAATTCCATTGCGTCAGGTGCATTTTGTACCGGTGCTTTCACACGCAGCACATCATTGGTAGGGTCATATTCCGTACCCCAAAATGGAATTTCTTTGTTGAATACAATCATCCACTCTTTTGCATCGGGTATCGTGACCAAATGATATTTTCCAGCTTTTAAAGTTTGACCGTTGAAATTCAAGTCTTTAGAAGTTTCAATGGTAGTTGGTTCATTCGCACCCGTGCGCCACCATTGCCCGTAAGGCACGAGGCTGCCGAAAATTTCTCGACCTTTTTTGGAAGGGCGGCAATAGAAAACGGACACAGCCGCTCCATTTTCTTTGTAGGTAATGGTTTGCTCCGGGCTGGATTTTTTTGTGGTTTTCAAAGTGGTGCGCAAAAAGATATACGCGCCGATAGCCAATACCGCAACAACGCCTAAGATAATAAGTAACGTCCGTTTCATATAAAGGTGTGATTTTAGCAGGAAAGATATAGAATTTTTACAACGTGTAAAGGAAAATTTGCTGGCTTACTTTATCCAATTGAAATGCTTTAACAATCTTTTTTTATAGTTGAGGCGCTTGAATAAGCGTGAACGGTGAACTGCCGATGTGTACTTAATGACTGTATTTAACCACAATTTTTTTAATAATGCAAGATTTATTTGCAAAATATAAATTTTGTACCTAATTTTGTCGAATCATTTTGTGTAATGTGTATTACTTTAGGTTAGCAAGTACATTTTAATTGCTCTTTGAAGTTTTAAAACCATTCTTCGCTACACTTACCAGATTACCGTTAAAAATGATTGTTTATTTTTTCACTTTTATTTTTCACTTTTTAATTTTTTCTAATGAACATTTTTGTTGCAAAATTGAATTTCAGCACACAATCTGCTGATCTGCAAGAAGCTTTTGAAGCTTACGGCGAGGTAGACTCTGCCAAGGTCATTACTGACCAATTTACCGGCAAATCAAAAGGATTTGGTTTCGTAGAAATGCCAAACGATGATGAAGCACAGAATGCGATTGACGCATTGGATAACAGCGACTTGGATGGCAACACGATTGTAGTAAAGAAAGCAGAACCTAGAGAATCTCGTGGCGGCGGCGGCGGTTTTAACCGTGGCGGCGGCGGTGGTGGTGGCTTCGGCGGCGGCGGCGGTGGAAGTC
>CAZJXN010000080.1:13714-24977 GCA_964549655.1 uncultured Saprospiraceae bacterium | reverse complement strand
ACTTAATTGATAGATTAAATGATATTGATTCTTATATACCTTTAATTTTAGTAATTTTTATTTTCCCTGATAATACTGATGAATGGGTGAAGATGTCTTCAGATGAATTACTTTTGAGAAAATGTGCATACTGGTATTCAGTAGATTCATCTTTTTCTGCTACAGACAATTCAACTTCAATCACTATTAATGTACCAAAAGAAAATATGGTTGATTTAGAATTATTTCCATTTTTATTCCACAAATTTGCGTAGAGAATGGAGATGAAACTTGAAAATATTAAATCTTTTTTAATAAATCGTAACTGGCGACAAGATGGGTCTTTTGGACAAAATTTTGACAGATTCTACTCTCCGCAAGAATTGAATTTATCTTCTAATTTCTATCTCGAAATTCCTAAAATTGGCGGTAAATCTGGTTTCCAACGATATGCACAAGGAATAGCGGAGATTTTATCAGAAATTTATCTTGAAAGTATGACCGTGGAAGATATACGGCATATCTTTTCACACAACGAGTCTGTGTTTTCTTTAGGAATAGCAGATTTCGATACAGTTAATGGTACTATAAGATTAGATAGATATAGACAAAGTATTGATTGTTTATTCAAAGTAATAAAAAATGCTGTAATATTTGTTGCAACTGGTCAGCCCATATTTGGGAATGCAAAAATAGAAGTCGCTGGCTATATTAATGCTTGCAGAATCCTCCAAACTGCAAAAGGGAGCTACGTTACTAAGTTAGAACTTCCTTTTAAACAGTTAAATTTATTTTCAGAAGGCTCTGTTCCTGACAAACTAATAGAAGTTATAGAATTTGTAAACATCAATGTTGTCAATACTCCACTAAATTCAATTGATAGTAATTATGTTTTAGCAAATAAAGAGTATATCAATATAGAATTACTCACTTCTATTAAAAATTTATTTAAAAGTGCTGAAATAAGAGATGCGGATTTTACGCTTTTAACTCAAAAGAGCTTTAAAAAAATATCGAGCCGCCGAATTAATGAAAAATTAAACCACTTAGAAAAGTTTATAAAAATTGTAAAGGATATTTTATTAGAAGAAATACCTCTCGAAATAATTGGAACTATTTTTCGATTAAATTCCAAGGATACTCAACGGGGCGGAACCATATGGGTTGAAACGGAAATAGCTGAAGAAAAAGAGATTGTAGAGGTAATACTAAATAGTGATATGTATTTGGAAGCCGTAGAGGCTCACAAAACAGAAAATAGAGTTCGTATCAAAGGATTAGCAAAACAGAGGAGAGACACTTATTTTATAGGTGATGTCGAGGTTTTTGTAGTTGGATAATTTGGACATCTATTACTCAATCCATTATTAAACGCTGACTTATTTTTCCTTACTCTAAAATTCCTATCTTTGAATAACTACAAAAGACGATAATATGTCAACAGCCATCCGGTTACCGCTACGCACTATCAATGCAGAAGTCATCAAAGATTTGCAGGAGAAATATCCCGATGCAGAAATAAGTGTGGATGTGCATCAAGACCCGCAGCTGGCGCCTTTGAGTGAGGCACGGTTTTGGGAAGTGATTGCATTGCTCGATTGGAGCAAGGAGGGAGAGGATGACGCGGTTTTGGAAACTGCTTTGACACATCTGGCGGCAGCGCCGGTGCGGCATATTTTTGAATTTGCTGATATTTTGTCAGAGAAGTTGTACGCGCTGGATGCGCGTGCTTATGCGGAGCATATTGGGGAAGATGCGTGGTCGCCCGACCGCTATTTCTCGGTGGATAACTTTTTGTATGCTCGTGCCTGTGTGGTCGCTAATGGGAAGGAGGTATATGAAAACGTATTGCAAAATCCGGCGCTAATGCCTAAAGATATTACATTTGAAGCACTGCTTTACCTACCATCCGATGCCTACGAGCGAAAAACGGGCAAAAAATTAGATTATGTCCCGACTTTTCCGATTGAAACTTATAGTAACAAAGCAGGTTGGAAAAAATAAGACATGGATTTTCACGGCAACTCCAGAAAGAATTCGAGAGACCATCATCTCTATGCTATCCATGATGTGGAAGAAAATGACATTTTTAAATATGGTATCAGCGATAAGCCGATCAAGGAAGATGGCTACTCCAAGCGTATGCGCGACCAAGTGGATTATTTGAACCGAGCAGTAGGTTGGCTGCGCTTTTTTGCGGAAATATTAATTCGGGGTATCAAAGGAAGACCTAAAGCAAGAGCAATGGAAGATGAATATATCAATGCTTGTAAAGAAAAGCATGGACGTAATCCACGTGGAAATGTAGATGGATGAATAACGAGTGATACTAAACTTGCAAACAAGAATTCCTTCCTAAAAATGTGACTTTCCCGCCTCCCCACCGTCCAAAGAAAAACAAAACCACAAGTTTACACCATGAAAGAAGACCTCCTCCACTACCTGTGGCGCACCAAACGCTTCGACTTTAACAATCTTTATACCACGCAAGGCGAGCCAGTGCAAATTTTGCACACCGGCAATTATAATACCAATGCGGGTCCTGATTTCACCAATGCGCGTATCCGCATCGGCGACACGACGTGGGCAGGTAATGTGGAAATGCACTTGTGCGCGTCCGAATGGCTGCGGCACGGGCATCAGGTGGATAAAGCGTACGATAACGTGATTTTGCACGTGGTGCTGGAAGAAGATGTACCAATTATGCGATTGAATGGCGAAAGGATTCCCTGCTTAGAATTAAAAAAATTAGTCCCACATAAATTGTCAACCCAATATTTACAATTATTACACAGCGAGCAATGGATTCCGTGCCAGACGCAGTTTGAAAAAGTATCCGAAATGACGCGAACGCTATGGTTGGAGCGGCTTTTGGTAGAGCGATTGGAACAAAAAACAGCCGTTATCGAACAAGCATTATTACAAAATCATCAGAATTGGGAGGAGACGTTTTATCATTTGTTGGCGCGTAATTTTGGCGTGCAAGTCAATATGGAGCCGTTCGAGCTGTTGGCAAAATCTACGCCATTACTCACTTTATTTAAACATAAAAATAGCTTATTGCAATTGGAGGCTTTACTTTTCGGACAGGCAGGTTTGTTGGCGCAAGATTTTGAAGATGCCTATCCGAATCAATTAAAAAAGGAATACGCTTTTTTGCAACAAAAATATAAATTAACCCCTATTTTGGGCGAAAGCTGGAAATTTCTGCGCTTACGTCCAGCGAGCTTTCCGACCATTCGAATTGCGCAATTTGCAATGCTAATTTTTCAATCGAATCATTTATTTAGTAAAATGCTGGTGGCAGCAAACGTGGAAGAAATGGAAAATATGTTGGAATTGAAGCTCTCCAATTATTGGCTTACGCATTACACATTCGATAAAGAATCGCCAAAAAGTCAGAAAAAATTAGGCAAAAACACGATTCATTTAATTCTCATCAACACCGTCGCACCTTTCCTATTTTTATATGGCAAATGGAAAAGTGACGAAACGTATAAAGACCGCGCCTTCGCACTCCTCGAAGAACTTCCGTCGGAACAAAATAATATTATCGAAAATTGGAATATATTAGGCGTAGAGCCAACTTCTGCCTACCAGTCGCAAGCACTCTTGCAATTGAAAAAACAATATTGTGATCAGAAAAAGTGCCTGCATTGTGCGATTGGGAATGCAATATTACACACTGTCTGAACTGTGATTTTTATGATTTTTTCGATAAACATGATATCATATCGAAATACTTTGCGTCTTTTCGTGAAAAAACATGGCGCGAGCGAAAATCACGAGAATCATAAAAATCAAATGAATCAAGGTTCAGACAACTGTTTACTTTTCCAAAGCGTTTTACTGCCTACCGAAAACTGCAAACTGCCAACTCTACAAAATGCTTCAAAACATCGTCGTAAAAATCCTGTTATTTCCCTTCTCCTTGCTGTACGGCTTAGGCGTGAGCAGTCGGGATTTTTTTTATCGAACTGGAATGTTGAAAAGTGTCAAGTTTAGTTTACCCGTAATTTCCGTTGGTAATTTATCGGTAGGTGGAGCTGGAAAAACGCCGCACATTGAATACTTGATTCGATTGCTAAAAGATTATGTAAATGTGGCGACGCTCAGTCGCGGCTACGGGCGCAAAACGCAAGGCTATTTTACGGTACAATCCGATATGACCGCAGAGCAAGTAGGCGACGAACCCTTACAATTCAAACGTAAATTTCCTGAACTCACGGTTGCGATTGGCGAAAGTCGCGCTTTTGCAATTCCACAAATGCTGTCAGAATCGCCTGATACACAAGTGATTCTATTGGATGATGCGTTTCAACACCGCGCGGTCACGCCGGGTTTGAATATTTTACTCACCGAATATAATCATCCATTTACCAAAGATTGGCTGCTGCCGGCAGGACGCTTGCGCGAATGGCGGTCGTCCTACAAACGGGCGGATGTGATGGTCGTCACCAAGTGTCCAAAAGAATTGAAAGCAGCAAAGCGGATGGATTTTATGAATCGTATCAAGCCATTTCCGCACCAGCGGGTCTTTTTTTCGTATTATGAATATGGTCGTCCTTATTTTATGTTTAATTCACATCTTATTGCAAATTTGGAACCGGATTGGCAGGTTTTATTGATTTGTGCGATTGCTCGAACCGATTATTTAACCACTTATTTACAAGAAAAAGTAGATTCGGTTACTTTATTAGAATTTGAAGACCATCATTATTTCAAGGAGGAAGATATGCAGGAATTGAAGCGCTCGTTTGATCGGCTGGAAGGAGCCAAAAAAATTATTCTCACCACGGAAAAAGATGCGGTACGTTTAGAATTACATCATAACTTTTTGAAAGAGAACAAATTACCCGTGTTTGCGCTGCCTGTGCAAGTGCAGTTTCATTTTGGCGAAGGCGAGCAATTTGACCAAATAATAAAAGATTTTTTGTTAAATTTTCAAGTGTAATGGGACACTGATTTTTTATGATTTTTAAGAGCCTTTTAAGATTAAAATCAGTTCGAATCATAATAAAACATAATCATCAGTATACCATAAGTTATAAGCGTTATGCGTTTTATTTACGAATTTTTAAAAACCATTGTCAAAATCGCGCTTTGGATTTATTATCGTAAAATAACGGTGGTAAATGGAGAACGGTTACAATTTAAAGGTCCGGCAATTGTCGTGTCCAATCATCCGTGCACCCTCATGGACCCGCTCAACGTAGGCGCACGCGCACGCGAGCCGTTTTACTTTTTAGCAAACGCGGGACTTTTTAAATCTAAATTTGGCAACTGGTTTTTTAATACGTTTTATTGTATTCCCATTGAGCGGATGCAGGACACGAGCGGTAAACCCGTGAATAATGCGGCGGCATTCGCCCGTTGTGATGCGCACATGGTGCAAGGTGGAACGTTGTTCATCGCGCCCGAAGGCGACAGTTGGATGCGACGGCATTTGCACAAATTAAAAACAGGGACGGTTCGCATTGCTTTTAATTCAGAAGCGTTACATGAGTATAATTTAGATTTAAAAATAGTACCCGTTGGATTGACTTACAGCGACCCGACTGCTTTTCGAGGCGAAGTTTTTATCAATGTGGGCGAATATTTATATGTAAAAGATTTTAAAGAAAATTACGAAAAAGACCCAATCGAAGCGACGAAAGCAGTAACGCAAATGTTGGAAGAGCGTTTGCGAACCTTAACGATTGATACGATTGATGACGACGAAGATTTATTTATAAAGCAGTTGGAAGAAATTTTGCATAATAATCAGCCCTTACAGCCAGAAGCAGCTTTTCATCGCACGAAAAAATTGATAACCGCTTTGCGCGAATGGAAAACGTCCGAAGGGAATGATTATCATAATTTTCAACAAGAAGTAAATAGTTATTTTACAATTTTAAAACAACAAAATATTTCGGATGATGCAGTGGTGAACGGAGGCGCAGGGCTTTTTGTGAAAATTTTATTACCGATAATTGGCGTGCCCATTTTTTTATACGGTTCTATAAATCATTTTTTGGCAGCGGGCATTCCGTTTTTAGTGGCTTGGCTATTGGTGAAGCGTTTGAAATTATATATTGGATATACTTCGACTATAAAATATGCAGTTGGGATTTTGACCGTTCCATTATTTTATGGGTTACAAAGTGAATGTATAGAAAAGTGGTTTTCAACGGAAGTGTCGTGGTGGTATTTATTGAGTTTGCCGATTGCGGGATTGTTGGCTTGGGAGTATTGGGTGTTGGCTAAAAGAGTAATGAAAAGGTTGAGCTTTAGGTTTTTAAAAGATAAAGAGGAGTTGAAGGAGAGCAGGGAAAGGATTGTGAGTCGTATTTCAATTTTTTTATAACCGCAGAGTGCGCAGAGTTTTTCGCAGAGAGCGCAATGTAATTAGCGAATCCTATTAATACCAGTATGCAGTCGCCTGTACGCAGTTGGCAGTTGGTAATCAATTGATTTACATGATCTTAAAAAGATTTGAATACGTCGTTTTAATTTTATTTTAGTATAATCTTAAAATCCTGCGAATCCAAATCAGACAATTGCCGCAATAAGGGCATCATAAAATCAAATCAATCACAAAAATCATAGTTCAGACAATTGACGCACCTTTTATTCTTCATTTTCCTCCTCGCCACCACCATCCAGCTCTCCTACTGGCTCTTCCTTTTTTCTAAACTCGTATTCCACAAACAACCCCCACCCCTCGACAACGATCAACCCCCCATCTCCATCATCATCTGCGCCCACAACGAAGCAGCAAATCTCAAAAAAAACTTAGACCGTTTTCTAAATCAAAACTACCGTTCCTTTGAAATAATTGTCGTAAATGACCATTCGACCGATAAAACAGCAGAAGTAGTTTTGGAATTTCAAAAAAAATATCCGATTTTGCGACTGCTTAATACAAAAGAGCAGTTGCCCGGTAAGAAGGCAGCTTTAACTACTGGAATAAAAGCCGCACGCTATGCGATAATCGCACTAAGCGACGCGGATTGTCAGCCCGCCAGTCTCGATTGGCTGCGCATCATGCAGGGCGCACTTCGGCAGGGCAAAGACATTGGGCTTGGGTACAGCCCTTACGAGACACACAGAGGCTTCTTAAATCTTTTCATCCGCTTTGAGACCGTTTACACGGCAATTCAATATTTTTCGTTTGCCATTGCAGGCATGCCGTACATGGGCGTAGGTCGCAATCTACTCTACCAAAAATCCGTATTTCAACAGACAAAAGGCTTTCAAAAGCACAAACATATCGCTTCCGGCGACGATGATTTATTCGTCAATGAAGTGGCGAACCGTACAAACGTTCAAATTATTACACATCCGAGCGCTTTTGTGTTATCAGAACCAAAACGCACTTGGAGAGGCTACTACCGCCAAAAATCCAGACACTTAAGCACCGCTACTGCTTACAAAAGCAGGCACAAATGGGTGCTGGGCGCACTCTCTGCGAGTCACGCCCTGCATTACCTGACTGCCGTCGCTCTGTTTGCCAGCGGTACATTTGTAATCCCAACATTATTCACGGTGCTGGTGAGAATGGCAGTAGTCTCATGGACGTATCACAAAATCCTAACCAAATGGCAGGACCCCGCTTTACGCAAGTGGATACCCCTGCTCGACGTTGTGTATGTCTTGTACTACCTGATTTTCGCGCCGGCGCTTCTAATCGGTAGAAAGGACGTATGGAAGCAGTAATCCCCACTCCATTTTGTTTGACGCACCGCGCGTATGAAGACTATGAGCTCGTACAGCAAGCCGTGCACGGCGACCAACAGGCGTACGCCGCCTTGATGGACCGCTATCGCCAATCCGTTTACCACACGATGTTTCGCATGGTACGCAACAGCGAGGACGCAACGGACCTAATGATGGAAGCTTTTGGCAAAGCTTTTTGTAGTCTAGTCAACTATGTGCCGCGCCACGCTTTTAGCACTTGGTTGTTTAAAATTGCCATCAACAATTGTATTGACCACATTCGGCGGAAGCGCTTGGTGCTGTCCTCCCTCGATGAGTGTTGTGAAGTGACTCCCGAAAATGAATTTGGCGACAGCCTCCGCGATTGGACGCGCAACCCGGAAGAACAGTTCATCCGTAAGCAACGGCTCGACTCCACGCGCAGCGCCCTGATGCGGCTCGACCGCAAGTACCGATTGATGATTGAAATGCGCTATTTTGAAGAGTTGACGTATGACGAAATTGCTGTGGAAATGAATCTGCCACTCGGCACTGTGAAAGCTCAACTCTTCCGCGCCAAAGAATTACTCTACGAACTGCTACAAAAACCCGGATATAGCAACTATCTCGAATCCACGAAAAGGAAAGGGAGAAAAGAAGTTTTAGCGTAGAAGCAGTTATGGTTTTAAGAAATGATGCCGCTTTACTATTTGTAGAGCGGCATTTTTTATTTTTAAATCCCTCCTATTTTAGCTTTTCTATAAGAATCATTTACTCCATTTAATTGAATTTCCTGCCAAAATTTTCGTTCTTACAAGTAGAAGCAGCAAGGCAGCAGCGGAGGTTTTTCTGCGGGCGGTGGGTCGCTTGTTTCTATAAAAATGGGGTACAAATGCGCAGGCTATTTTCTAATATATTTTATGCTTTTCCGGTTCAGTTGGTAGTGCTTCAAATCAGAAGTAATCAGCTATTGCTGGCACTTTGGGTGTTTTTCGCTTTATTGATTTCTGGCAATTTGGGGAGTAAGTTGGGATTTCGGTATTTGTTTCTCGACCCGGAATATTTGGGCTTTACCAATTTTTGGAGCTTCTTCTTCCTCGGCTTTACCTTTGGCGGCTTTTTGATGACGTGGAATTTGACGACCTATCTACTCATGGCGCATTATTTTCCGTTTTTAGCATCTTTGTCGCGACCGTTCACCAAGTTTTGTATCAATAATTCGATTATACCGCTGGCTTTTTTGATTTATTACATTATTACACTGACTTTATTTCAACATTATTTTGAGTCCTTGTCCAACTGGACGATTACAAAAAATATCTTGGGGTTGATACTGGGCGCATTTACGTTAGTGATATTCAATTTACTCTATTTTTATTTTACAAATAAGGATATTTTCTCTTTCAAACACGCGGTACGTAAGCATATTCCACCAGATTTAACGCCACAAATCGCGCCCGGCAGACGCGGCATAGACGTGGATTACATCAAAATGGACGAAAATCGCTGGTTGGTGAGTGCGTATTTGACTGAGCGGCTTTCGTTTCGCACGGTGCGCAGTGTGGCGCATTACGACTCCAATTTATTGATGAATATTTTCCGGCAAAACCACCTCAACGCTTTGGTTATCCAGCTTTTATGTTTGCTTTTATTGATGGCGCTGGGACAGTGGATTGATTACACGTACTTCCGGATTCCGGCGGCGGCGAGTCTTTTTATTCTGGCAAGTGTGTTATTGGCGATTCTGGGCGCACTTATTTACTGGTTTGACCAATGGTGGGTCACGTTATTCATTTTTTTATTGATTGTTATAAATATTGTTACCCAATTTGAAGTTTTTCATTTTAGAAATAGAGCATATGGTTTAAATTATAACGTACCGAAAGCCCAGTATTATTATAAAAAACTGGAAGATGTATGCGCGAGCGACCAAGTGACAAAAGATAAAGCCAGCACGATTGCCATCCTCGAAAATTGGCGCAAAAAAGTGGAACGTCCGGGTAGCAAACCCAAAATGGTGCTTATCACGGTGAGTGGCGGCGGCTTGCGCTCTGCGACTTGGACGACCCAAGTGCTACAAACCGCAGATAGCCTGACCAATGGAAAATTACTCAAAAATTCAGTGCTCATTACGGGCGCATCTGGCGGTATGATTGGCGCTTCGTATATGCGCGAGGTGTATTTGCGAAAGCTGAAAGGGGAAAACGTAGATTTATACGGACCGAAACACGTAGAAAATGTATCGAAAGATTTGTTGAATTCCGTCGCTTTCACGATGGCAACCAACGATTTATTTCTGCCGTGGGCAACGTTTAAATCGGGAGAGTATAGTTACCAAAAAGACCGAGGTTATATTTTTGAAAAACAATTGAATGAAAATACGGGCGGCATTTTAAATAAATCGCTTGCGGATTATAAAGAACCGGAAGCAAAAGGTTTAATTCCAATGCTTTACCTCTCGCCTGCGGTGGTCAATGATGCGCGGCAAATGTTGATTTCGCCGCAGGGTGTCACTTTTATGATGATGCCGCCGGTAGGTCGAAAAAATGCAGCAGATATGGAAGTGGATGCGGTGGATTTTGGCTGGTTATTTCGAGAACAAAACGGTTATAACTTGCGCTTTCTCACGGCTTTACGTATGAATGCGACGTATCCGTATGTGCTGCCGACCGTACACTTGCCGAGCGAACCGGGTATTGAAGTGCTGGATGCGGGTTTCCGAGATAATTATGGCATTGTGACTGCGACTCGATTTTTACAAGTTTTTAAAGACTGGATTTTAGAGAATACGAGCGGCGTGGTTTTGTTACAACTCAGTGACGCAGAGAAGATTGAAGAGATTTATCCGAGTGATAAGCAGGGTATGATTAGTTCTACGTTTAATCCTTTGGGTATTGTAGGACAGATTATTGTGTTGCAGGAATTTGACCATGATACGGCGCTCGGCTTCACCTACGATTTATTGGGTCGAGAAAATTTTGAAGTCATTCGATTTAACTACCGACCTCGGGGAGATGATAAAGTGGCGGCAGCTATTTCATTCCATCTGACCAACGGCGAACGCGATGACGTGCTGGAATCTATTCATTTATCGGAAAATCAGTTGAGTTTACGAAGATTACAAAAGGCATTACGTTAAAGGCAAAACTATTGAACGGCTTGGCGCATTCTTGTAGCAAAAGGATTTTTATGACCACAATTTCCCGCTCCGTTATAGATGCTGCAATGACTTACGAGGCTTACCGCCAATTGACAAACGAGTTATTAACTCAAAATAAAACCACTGGTCCGAATCAAAGTGAAGCCCTCGTGCATTACACCCAACTGAATGTGACGCGCATGAACCGTTTGGACAAAACCACGATTCTTACAGCGGACTCTTTAGAAAAACTGGCACAAATCACGCAACCGCAAATTTGGCTGGTACTCACCGAAGCGTGGTGTGGCGATGCCTCTCAAATTATACCGGTACTAAATAAATTAGCTTATGCTAATGAAAATATTACATTGCGAATTATTCTGCGCGACGAATATTTAGATATCATGGATGCTTTTTTGATGAATGGCTCGCGCTCTATTCCGAAATTGATTGCGCTTGACGCGAATA